>CAYGOU010000009.1:19441-24043 GCA_964351455.1 uncultured Porphyromonadaceae bacterium | reverse complement strand
CCTTATAACTTTCAACCTGCAACCAGTAACCAGTAACCAGTAACCAGTAACCAGTAACTCCTCAAACCTCCAGATTAAAGTAAAAACCCTCCGCAACCAGCTTCCGGTAGTGCTCGGGGTTAAACCTGTAAAAATAGGCTCCCTTCTTGGATTGGGTCTTGTCTTTCTCCTCAAGCTTTTCAAGCAAATTCATCGAGAGAATCTTCTTCCTGAAATTGCGCTTGTCAAGCGTTTTCGCATAAATCGCCTCATAAAGCGCCTGCAGTTGGGGAAGCGTAAATTTCTCGGGCAACAGCTCAAATCCGATCGGCTGAATCCGTGCCTTGCGGCGCAGTCTTCTCAACGCCTTCTCGACCATCTGGTTGTGGTCAAAAACCAATGCAGGAACATCACCAATGGGCCTCCAATGCGCTTCATACTCACGAACCAGTTCATGATCGTATGCATCGGCTCTCAGCAGTGCGTAATAGGCAACAGAAACAGTGCGTTCTCCGGGATCTCGGTCTGGCTTGCCATAGGCATAAAGCTGCTCAAGATAAATGTTGCGCAGTCCGGTCAACTGGTTCAGCACCCGGCATGCCGCTTCATCCAGTCCTTCATCTGGTCGAAGAAATCCACCCATCAGGGTCCATTCTCCCAATCCGGGCTCAAAGGCCCTTTTGACCAACAACAAATTGAGCCCTCCGTGGTCAAATCCAAAAATTACGCAATCAACGGCTATCAGCTGGCGTTGCTCATCCGGATAAAAGAGGTTCATGCACCATGATTTTAAGTGTTAAAGCTACACTTTCTTTAACAAAAATCAAATGAAATGGCAGAAATCGCATCCCCCTAACGCCGGATCAGGATGCGCCGGACCGCAGTAAACCGCTCAGAGCGAAACCGGATAAAGGCAATTCCTTGAGGAACATGCTCAATACCGATCTGAAGAATCCCGGGCCAGCCAGTTTTAAAGTCGCGCGATTCCAGAACCCGACCGTCTGCCAGAATGAGATCGATCCTGATCATCTCTCCAGTGAACCCTGGTACATCAATATACAGCACATCCGAAGCGGGCACGGGCCAGACTGAAAAACCATGGCTTTCAGGATCCGGGGTCACTCCGGTCGAAAGATTTGAAAACCCGGGTGTTCTCAGAATAAAAGAATGCCATACAGGACCTCCGTCGGGAATCCTGCCCATGCTGACATCACTCGGCAACGCATTGAAAACCACGGCATCCAACATGAGGGTATCGGGATGAATCACCTCAAAAAGGCCGATCTCCTCTCCCTCGGCATCCAGCCTGAAATCCAGGTGGAGAACTCCCTGCTCAGGCTCTCCGTCGGCCCACAGCAATAGAAAGCCCCTGGCCGGAATCGTGGTTTTGGAGGGGTCGGTATCCGGAATCCTGTGCCGCGTGGGATCGGTAAGCTTATCGGTCAGATAGAGCCCCCCGACATCAATCGCCTGGTCTCCGGCATTGTATAGTTCTATCCAGTCTTCATATTGGCCGCTTTCATCCTTTATTCCGGTTTCATTGGATGCCAGAAACTCATTGATAAAAATGGTTTCTGTCCTTTGCCGGATCACATGGTTGGGTGCACCCGGGGTCGGAACCCTGAAATGACGGTACGAACCGCTCCCGTCGGGATAGGCCCCCCAGCTGTAACCGACCTCGGCCTTACCATAGTTAAGATGACTGACCAGGTGATAGCTCCCTGAAAGGTATTGAAACAAGTCAAGACAACCCTGATCAGAAACAATGCCGGTCAGCCGCTCCCAATCCATCAGAAGAAGGAACTCTCCCGGACCCAGCTTCACCGACGGGGGATTCAGCCGCAGGAATTCCAGGGGTGCTTCATATAAGCTCCCTGATGAGAAAAAAAGCTGCGACAAATCGATGAGCTCATCACCTCCGTTGTATAACTCAATCCAGGGCACCAGACTGTCGTTTCGGAGTTCATTGATGACCAGCCTGTCGTAAAGATTGGCGTGCCTGAAGGCATAACCAAGATCAGGAACAGTACCGTCGGGATCGGGTTCAGCAAAGGGATTCCCGGCATCGATGCAAATGGATTTCCCTGCCAGGTTGAAGAGCTCTTCGTTGGCGAAAGCGAAACCCGGATCCCCACTCAGATTTGTATCACCCTGAAGATCACCCCGGTCAGATAACGACCACCGCACCTGGATCTCCGACCATGCATCGGCCACCACGGCATCCTGAAGTCCACCGGCAAAAATCGAATGGGTAATTATTGCCCTGCCACCTCCCCGGCCAGCCTCCTTCTCAAAACAACTCACACCTATAGTATTGTTCCAGAACGTGTTGCGGTCGACCACAGCTTCAGATCCCAGGTCTTTCACCGCCACTCCGGAAGCGCATTCGGTCATCAGGTTACCGGTCACCAAAACCTTTGAGCCCGCCCCCACCGACACGGCCTTGTCGGAGATCCGGTGAAAGCGGTTGTTCCGGATAACCACTCCGGCCGAATACCCGGTATCGATGCCATCGCTGTTGTAGCCGGAAAAACCGGTGAAAGTACAATTGCGAACTTCGGCATCCTCAACGGCATCCAGATCGATCGCATCGGTGTCAGGCGATTGATTGCCGCTAAACAGACAATTTTCTATCAGGATATTGGCTGAATTGGCCACATTGATGAAATCGCAAACCCCCGAACTGTGAAATTCTGAGTCACGTATCCATACCTGCGATGAATCCACGTAAACAGGATCTCCCAGGCAATCCAGGATGCTGAGTGCATCAACCGGTACGTAAGTTCTGATGATGTTGAGGTTGGCCTTGTTCGAAACAGGATCTTTCCAGTCGCTGGTCGCTTCCCGGATTACCAGATTCTGCAAAAACGAGTGGCCCTCCCCATCCCTGATTACCAGCGAACCCCAGCGCTTGTCTTCACCACCAAGGCTTCCGATCTCGACCGGTTGTCCTGCTTCTCCGCTTACCTGCAAACTTCCTTCGCAATAGATCGATGAACCCGGTTGCATTCGGATTCCGGATCCCGCTTCCATGCGCAAAACCCCACCGGGCAGGATGACCAAATCACCTTTTGAAAGATATGGTGAAGCCTCACGGGTAAGTACCAGCAAATTACTCACCGTATCGGGCAGGAGGCTTTCACCCGAAGGCACAAAACGGGCCATCACCGTCGCGTCTGTGGTAAAGACCGCTTCAGTCTCACGACCCCCATCGATACCCGTCCACCCTTCAAAGCGGAACCCGGGTTCGGCAACCGCCTCAAACCTCATCGGAACTCCTGAAAACCAGGTTCCGCCGGTGCCGGCTTCGGCGCCGTTCACCAAAACGCTGCCACCTTTAGCCTCAATCTCCAGGTGAAAGGTTCCGGCAAGATGAAACTTCCACACCATCTGTTTGAGCAGATACTCAGGCCTGAAACGTGCAAAATCCCGAATGATTTCGACATGCGTCTCCCACTGCTCGAATGAAGCAATCGGACGGCAACCCGATCCTCCCTGGGTGGTAGCATCCTTCCACCGCTGAATATCACGTTCCATTTCCGGGGCAAGTTCAGCCTGAACCTCATCTACAATTGACACTACCCTCTCTGGAGAAAAGGTAGTGTTCAGCAAAGTTGCAAACCGCTGAAGAAACTCATTTCTGAACCATACGCTCTTCATCAGTCCGCTGAACAGCGTGTGGTGTCGTAAGAAATCATCTTCATCGTAATTAAAAAGATTGTTCATCACATCATTGGCCCCATATAGTCCGAAGCCCCCCTCCACGTCAAACAGCACCCACCTCCACCGCCCGTCTGCAGTACGCGGCCTCCAGCAAAGAACATTGTTGCGACCCCAGTCTTCATTGTTGATGTAGATTTCTGTGATCTGATAATTGATGAATTCGTCGATATCCATCATCCCCTCTATTCTCTTATAAACCGAAGGATCGTTGACATTCTCGGTGGTAATCACTCCCAACAGCGACTGGTAGTGCAGGTTGTCTCCGCGGATGACCCCCCCGTTCTGCTCATTTTCAAGAATGTCGACCTGGTTGGGATCAATCCCATGGTTTCCGGCAAGGTAATCCGCCTTGTTTCTCTCCCTGATGTGATGTATTCCCCAGTAGTTTCCATTTAGATACAACACCGCGGGCCGGTAGGCTTCATAATCCACGTCGAACTCGCCTTCGACAAGCCTGCTCACCAATCCATCCCGGATCATGGTTCCCTTATAGCAGTTTCCCATGCCGTCGGCACCACCTGGACTGAGCAGGAAGGAGGAAAAGGTGGTGACTGCCTTATCGTCGAAGAGCCTGTATTTCAGCGATCCTTCTCCATATTTAGACTTGAAAAAAACCCCAAGGGGCTTTCTGGGAAACTCGCAGTTCATACGTCCCTTTACCTCAACCCCCGCATCAGTGCTGAACTGAAGAGTTCCGTCGGTCTCAAAGAACTCGAGGTGCATTCTTCGCTCCCATTCGGGCTGGCAACTGTTTCTCGATTCGCGGCTTCCGTCAAAGGCGGAGCCATCAACGTAAATTCCACTCTCAGGATTCCACAGGTATTCAGGATCCATGGAAATTGAAAAGGATGGCAGGGATGACCATTCACCGATCAAATAACTTTTCGAAACGATTGGTCC
>CAYGOU010000009.1:0-19341 GCA_964351455.1 uncultured Porphyromonadaceae bacterium | reverse complement strand
TAGACACCAATTGAGTCGCCTTCGTGTGCCCTTCCAAAAGAGATGTCGGGAAACTGGCCGGGAAAGGTAAAGCGGTCGGCCTCAACCCCGTCCGGATTGGTTAAAATCAGGGTCTCCCCATCCTTTGAAAGGGCAAATGAGGTATGGAGGCCGTTTCCCTGCTTATCCGCCCACAGGATCAAACAGGCTCCCGGTGCCAGGATGACATCATCCGTAAGCGTCCATTTATCAGGTCTTGCCGGATTATCTGAAATCCAGTATCCCGACAGGGGGATCTCCTCCCTGCTCAGATTCCGGATCTCAATCCAATCAGTATAAACCTTGTGGTCCGGATCCATGTAGGTCATGGTGTTTGAGGCCATCACCTCGGTAATCTGAAGCTGAGCAATAACCGCGACCGGAACGACGGCAAAAGCAACAAATAAAAGGATCAACCGGTACAACATGACCGGAAAGGACTGGTTCATTGTTTAAAGTTCCGGAAAAAGAGTGCGATCGCAGGCAGGCTTTGCCGCATAACATGTTAAAAATTGTTAAGTCTCGCCCTTCTTCAGCTTTTTCTTAAATTCGGACTCTCACACGGTGAAAAAACCAATGAAATGAAAAATGGATTTCTAACACTGGTGGTGCTGTGCGCCTTTGTAATAACACTGAACGGACAGGTTGCCAACCGCTCGTCGCTTACCATCCCGGATATTATGACGGATAACTACACCGGTCATCATCCCACTCAGCCACGCTGGGCAAACGATTCAAAAACACTCTACTTCACCTGGAATCCCGCCGGGGAGCGTACCGGCGATACCTACCAGATCGATCCCAACGATCCGAAGCCTGTTAAGGCCGATCGCAGTGAAATGCAAAAGCGCATTCCTGAGACGGGTATCTTTGATTCTGACCGTCGCCGAAAGTTAGAGCTGGGCAGCAACGGACTCTGCATCATCGACCTGAAGAAACACGACACCCTGCTGCTGATTTCAGTAGCCGGAAGAATCGGAAGTTACGGCTTCAGCCACTCTGGTGAAAAGGTGACCTTTCTGCTTGACAACCAACTCTGCTGGATAGATCTCAAAACAGGACAGTTCAGGCAGCTTACCAATTTTCAGGGCGAAAAACCCAAGTCGCCTCAGCGGGAAGAGGAGTCAATCAACCAGCAGGATCTTTGGCTGATGAACGACCAGATGAGACTCTTTCCAAAGCTGGGCGGTCAGCGGGGAAGGCAGGATTTTCGCTCTTTCGGTCAGCAGGGAAGAATGGCGGGAGGTGGCTCCTCCGGTCCCCGCCCTTTTTATACGGAGGGATTCTCGGTTCAGACGATCCAGCTTTCACCCGATGAACGTTTTGTCACCTATGTGATGTCATGGCCTGCGCCGGAACGCTCACGCCCGACCATCATGCCCGATTACGTCACCCGATCGGGCTATACCGAACCCAGAGACACCCGCTCGAAGGTAGGTAACCTGCCTGGCCATTCGAACCTCGGCATCCTTGACCTTTCAACCGGCAAGCATTACCAGTTCATGACCGATTCGATACCCGGTATCTGCGACCTGCCTGATTATGCGGCAGACTATCCGGATCGTTATAAAAACAGGGAGCCGGAACCCCGAAAGGTTTACGTTTCGGCCCCCAACTGGTCACCAAACGGCAAACATGCAGTGGTTTCTGTACGCTCTGCGGATAACAAAGACCTCTGGCTGCTGAAACTCAACCCCGCCGACGGTTCATTCAAACTGCTCGACCGGCAGAGAGACGAGGCCTGGGTCGGCGGACCCGGGATCGGCTACGGAAGGGGAGGCAACTGGATGCCCGATGGCGAACGGCTGTGGTTTCAATCAGAAGAATCAGGCTATTCGCATCTTTATCTGCTGGATGTGAATACCGCTACAAAAAAAGCACTTACCTCCGGGGATTTTGAAGTGTATAACCCCTTCATATCAAAAAACCAGAAGTTTTGGTTCTTCACCTCCAATGAGGTGCATCCCGGTGAGCGGCACCTCTACCGAATGCCCCTTGAAGGCGGAGCCAGGGAGCGGATCACCGGCATGACCGGCGGAAATGAAGTCACCCTCTCGCCTGATGAAAAGTGGCTCGCCATCAGCTTCTCTGCGGCAAACCTTCCTCCGGAAATATATCTGCAACCCAACAAGCCGGGTGCCGAAGCGATTCAGATCACCGACTCCAGAAGCGATGCCTTTAAATCGTATTCATGGAGAATTCCGGAGTATGTAAGCTTTGACGCCTCTGACGGGGCAAAGGTATATGCACGGCTATATAAACCGGAGGGCGGAGAAGCCAATGGGGCCGCCGTGATCTTCGTTCATGGCGCCGGCTACTTGCAGAATGCCCATAAATGGTGGTCCACGTATGAGCGTGAGTACAGGTTCCACAACCTACTGGTTGACAATGGATATACGGTGCTCGACATCGACTATCGCGGAAGCTCTGGGTATGGAAGAGACTGCAGAACTGGTATTTATCGACACATGGGAGGAAAAGACCTGAGCGATCACGTTGACGGAGCAGATTTCCTGATCGGCAACCATGGGATCGATCCGGCCCGAATCGGGATCTATGGCGGCTCTTATGGCGGCTTCATCACCCTCATGGCCATGTTCAATGAACCCGGCCGTTTTGCGGCCGGTGCGGCGCTGAGATCGGTGACCGACTGGGCACATTACAACCATGGATATACCGCCAATATCCTCAACA
The DNA here is from genome assembly GCA_964351455.1 of uncultured Porphyromonadaceae bacterium. Taxonomy (GTDB): domain Bacteria; phylum Bacteroidota; class Bacteroidia; order Bacteroidales; family UBA12481; genus JAGHDB01. The sequence goes on along the minus strand of CAYGOU010000009.1, from coordinate 16,629 downwards.
CCCCGGTTGAAGACAGCATCGCCTATCACCGGAGTTCACCCATCAATTTCGCTGAAGGATTGCAGGGCAGATTGCTGATGTGTCATGGAGTGCTTGATGACAATGTCCATTTCCAGGATATTGTGAGGCTCACCCAGAGATTGATTGACCTGGGAAAAGAAAACTGGGAGCTGGCCATTTACCCGCTCGAAAGACACAGTTTCACCGATCCTGCGGCATGGACGGATGAATACCGCAGGATATTCAGGCTCTTCCAGGAAACCATCAATTCGCAGCATAAACCATGACCCGCATCCTGCACCTCGATACCGCCACCCAGGTCTGTTCAGTGGCCCTTAGCTTCGACGGCAAACTCTCGGGAAAGGCTGAATCCTATGAGGAGAAATCACACGCCACCAGACTAACCCTGATGATACAGGATGTCTTTGAAACCGCTGGCATCAAGGTGTCCGACCTGGATGCGATATCCCTGGCCATCGGTCCGGGTTCGTTTACAGGACTGAGAATCGGCACTTCGGTGGTTAAAGGACTGGCATACGGGGCATCATTGCCGGTGATCGGGGTTTCAACCCTTCAGTCGCTTACCGCAGTTGCAATCGAAAGGATTCATGTGCCTGGGAACCATGTCGGCGCTTCTGAAACTCAATGGTACTGTCCCATGATCGATGCGCGCAGGATGGAGGTTTACCGGGCTTTTTATGATCAAGGACTTATCGAGGTACTGCCGGTCGGAGCCGACATCCTTGACCCCGACAGTTACAAGAGCATACTCGACGAACGGAGGGTGCTATTCTTTGGCAACGGCAGCAGTAAAGCTGCAGGGATTATAAAACATCCCAATGCCAGCTTCATCCAGGGCATTGAGGCTTCGGCATCGGGACAAGCAATGCTGGCACTTGAAAAATTCAACCGGAATGAATTTCTGAATGTCGCTTACTTTGAACCCTCCTACCTGAAAGAATTTATAGCTACTCTTCCGAAAAACAGGATCTTCTGACCGGTCGTCAAGGCCAATCCAAATAGGATTATTCGGTTTTTAGCGTATTTTTGTGCCGGATCTGTAAAACCAACTGCGAAATGGCAAATACTTCAGACATCAGAAATGGCATGTGCATTGAGCACAACGACCAGCTTTATACCATCACCCAGTTTCAGCATGTTAAACCAGGCAAAGGACCTGCCTTCGTGCGCACCAAGCTGAAAAGCATCACCACCGGAAGAGTGATTGAAATCACTTTCACTTCAGGGCACAAGATAAACGAAACCCGTGTCGAAAGAAGGCCCTACCAGTTCCTTTACAAAGATGACATGGGCTACCATTTCATGCACAAGGAAACCTTCGAGCAAATCAGCATCAACGAAGAGCTGATCAACAATGTGCAACTCCTGAAGGAGGGCGGGGATGTGGAGATGGCGGTACACGCCGACACTGAAACAGCCCTTTATGCTGAACTGGTTCCGACCGTTGTCATGGAAATAACCTACACCGAGCCTGGCATCCGGGGAGATACCTCATCCACCTCGTCGATCAAACAGGCAACCGTAGAAACCGGAGCCGTGATCATGGTTCCGCTTTTCTGCAACACCGGAGATAAGATCAGGATCAACACCTCCGACAACTCCTACATGGAACGGGTCAAGTAACCGACTCCCTGTCGTTTCGGATATCCAGCGCCACCAGAATGGCCAGAAACCCCCACAGTCCTGCAGATGCCTTGTCGGTATCCAGAAAGTTGTTCAATATGCCGTGAAGGTAATACGAGACCAGTCCCATCAGGACAGTCAGCGCAACCATCTTCATTTCAGCGGATTTCTCACGGTGGAAAACCTTCACTGCCGTGATAATTGAATAAATCACAAGGGCGAGCATCAACAATCCTCCCGGAAGTCCCATTTCACTCATGGGCCCGAGATATTCAGAATGAGCATTTCCACCGTCGGCAGCATTGGTGCTGATGATGGTTTTTTGAGAGGCTTTCTGGAATGGGGCGTACTGAAACATGTAGGTGCCCGGGCCCCACCCGAAAAGGGGCTTTTCGGCCCACATTCTCAAGGCACAACTCCAGCGGTTAAGCCTTTCGAGATTAGAGGCATCGGTAGAGACGTTTGAAATTGACTGCACATGCTCCATCAGATTGTCTGATGAATCCTGATCGTTCCTCTCCATCTGCATCAGCACCGACTTGCCAAACACCATAAAGGCCACAACCGTCAGAGCCAAGCCAAGAATCACCACCTTGCCCGGAATTTTGAAGAGAATAATTACCATTACCCCAATAGCGCCTGCCACACTAACCCAGGCAGCTCTTGAATACGAAAAGACCAGTCCGGTCAGCAGAAGGATAAACACAACCAGCACTCCAGCCTTCTGCAACAGGCTCAATGGCGAACGAATAAGATAGCCACCGGCAACCGGAAGAAATAGAGCCATAATGGCCCCGTAAAGGGTATGATCGTTGAAGAAGGGATCAACCGCCGGATTTGAAGCCTTCTGATCGAAAAGTCCGAGTGACATGTGCTTCAGGGTGATTACCACCACCATGAACGACAAGGGAATCAGCAAAACCCAAAGAAACTTCCGGATGTTTCGGGCATCCGAGAAAAAGACAATGGCCAGAAAATAAAAAGCAACAACATACCAGAGTCTGGATGCCAAATACTTAAATGACACCAGGGGCATCGTGGAGGTGATGCTGGTGATCAGGATCCAGAAAATCATCAACAGAATGATCCAGGTGATTGGATGGCTGATCACCCGTCTGTCAAGTCCACCATCCAGTGCAAGTCTGATCAGGAAAATGACCAGGATTCCGGCCAGAAGGGGTTCGGTGGGTAACAACAGGTTGAAACCCAGCCCTGGCGCAAGCTCCTTAAGTGGAAATGAAAAAGGAACGGCAAACAGGGTGGCCCAATAGATCCAGTCAAAGCGGTAGATGGCCAAGTAAACAACCGCCAATGCCACCGGCAACAACGCCAGATAATAGTTCTCCTTCGGAATCAGCCAGGCATTGGCAATTAAAAAGGCCAGGCAGATTAGGTAAACCAGCGTCTTATGCACCCGGTGGTCACCGGACAGGTCAGTGAGCTTTATGAAGGTTCCTGTTTTCAATGGCAGCAATGATCACCAGTGCCAGCAAGAGCGTCAGCAGAACCGAACCAAGCACGATCACCGACCTTTTCGGCCAGGCTTTCTTGTCGGAAACGAAGGGACGGCTTACCAGGTTTGAATAGGATATGTTTTTGGTGTATTCGCGGAATGCATCGTTGTACAGAGCCTGGGTCTTTCCCATCAGGTCGTACGTGTACTCCATTTCAAGAAAGATTCCTGAAAACTCAGGACTTTTGGCAGCGATGCTGTGGTACATATCCCGCAGCTTGCGCCCGCTTTCGGTATCTGTACGGCCCTGAGCCAGCATGCTGAAATAGGCTGAAGAGAGTCCCTCTGCCTGTCCTACTGCATCCATCACGCCAAACTCCCTTCCGATGTATTCGAGCCTCAAATGAAGGCTGTCTACATGGCTCCTGATCCGTCCAAGCTCGGCGGTTCTGATGTCAAGTTCCTCCTTGTATTTCCGGTTGTGAATCGCCCGTACCTTACGGTCATAATACACCAAAATCGAATCGACCATTGCACAGGCGATCTTAGGATCGGTATCCAGCACCTCTATCCTGACCGCTTCATTGTCTGTCTTTCTGAAAGTAACATTATCCGAATACTTTCCGATCATGGCCGTTTGGTAGTATTGGTAGTCCCTGGTGATCCGGTAATGATCATCCAGTCTGAATGCTTCAATGATTTGGTCGCGGATATCTCCTGAATTGAGCAACTCCAACATCTGCTCAGTATGACTCTCTTCAGAGTATTCGCCCAGGTTATCGGGATAAACCACTGCGAATGATTTGTATTTGGGCTTAATGAAGTGAGGGGCCGAAAAGATGACCGAGACCACTCCGGCGATCACGGCGATAATCAGAAGATGGTACTTCCATTTCATCGCCAGCTCCAGCAGGGTTTTGTTGTTCAGCATTGTATTCATGGCTTTTCCGGATTAACGGCTTTTAACAGGTAGTATTGCTTTTTGCCCTTCTGCACCAGAAGGTATATCGACTTGATCAGGTGCTGCTTTCCGATTATAAGATCGGGATCTGCAGTCTTCTCTTTATTCAGGCTCAGTCCTCCTCCTGCTATGAGCCTGCGTGCCTCACCTTTTGAGGCGAAAACCTGGCTCTCAACCACCAGCAGATCCAGCAGGTTTACACCCTGGATCAATTTGGATTCAGGCACGTCATAAACCGGCACCCCGTCAAAAATTTCGAGCAGGGTTTTTTCATCCAGCCTTGCAAGTGTCTCGCTGGTTCCCTGTCCGAACAGGATCTGGGAGGCCTCCACCGCACTTTCAAGCGCTTCCTGCGAATGAACCAATCGGGTTACCTCCTCAGCAAGCGTTCGCTGAAGTGTCCTTTCGTGGGGAGCATTTCTGTGGAGGGCGATTATCTCTTCAATCTTCTCGCGTTCGAGGAGGGTGAAAATCCGGATGTATTTTTCGGCATCCTCATCGGCCGTATTGAGCCAGAATTGATAGAAATGATAAGGCGAGGTTCTACTGGCATCCAGCCATACGGTGCCGGATTCGGTCTTGCCGAATTTGCCGCCGTCGGCCTTGGTGATCAACGGAGTGGTAAGCGCATAGGCCTCTCCCGACACCTTTCTCCTGATCAGTTCGCTTCCTGTGGTGATGTTGCCCCACTGGTCGGATCCGCCCATCTGGAGCTTAACTCCGTAATGCTGAAAAAGGTGGAGAAAGTCATATCCCTGCACCAGCTGGTAGGTGAACTCGGTAAACGACATGCCAGAGTCGAGCCTTTTCTTCACCGAATCCTTGGCCGTCATGTAGTTGACCGTGATGTGCTTCCCGATGTCACGGATGAACGAAAGAAAGGTAATATCCTTCATCCAGTCCCAATTATTCACCAATACGGCCGCATTGGGGGCACTTCCTGAAAAGTCGAGAAAACGCGAGAGTTGTTTTTTGATGCACTCCTGATTATGCCGAAGGGTTGACTCATCCAGCATATTGCGCTCCTCAGATTTGCCGGAGGGGTCACCGATCATTCCGGTGGCTCCGCCCACCAGGGCAAAGGGTTTGTGCCCCGAACGCTGAAAATGCATCAGGGTCATGATTCCTACCAGGTTGCCGATGTGCAGCGAATCGGAGGAGGGGTCAAATCCGATGTAAGCGGAGTTCATGCCCTGTTCAAGCATCTCTTCCGTGCCTGGCATGATATCATGAATCAGTCCGCGCCATCTCAGTTCTTCAATAAAGTTCATGCAATAAAAATTTTGGCAAAGATAAAGAATTGACTGATAAGGATCGTCAGCTTATCTGTTCGTCCGCCGGCAACTCCCTATCTCCCCGGATCTTGTCAATATGCAGGAAGGGCATAAGGGAAGGAACCAGGCCGGCCACCCGTTTGTAAAAAAGCGAATTCTCCCTGGCCTTCTCAGGTATGAAGCGACTGCGGTTATCGAGGGCATCGATCGCAAAAAGCAAAACGCTCACAAAGAGCAGGGCCTTTGCAACCCCGGCGGCTATTCCGAAAATCCGGTTTATCCTTCCAAGAAAAATCTTTTCGAGTAAACGGCTGACCAATCCTGCGATCATTTGTATCAGGATGGTTATAACCAGGAAGGTAATCAAGAAAGCGATCACTTGAAGATGAACCGTTTCAACACCAATGCTGCTCATCAACCCGGCTGTCCAGCCTGAAAAATGGATGGCGCCCCATATGCCAAGTACAAGTCCCGCCAGGGAGGCCACTTCACCGATAAACCCGTTACGAAAACCTGAGAACACTCCGGCGAGCAGGGGCAAGAGGATCACAAAATCTAACCAGTTCATCGCAACTTTGGTTTGGGATTATTCCCAAAAGTAGGGATAAAATGCTAATTTCACACCGACACAAGCGCATCAGCATGCCCATCATCAACTCGCTCATTTCATGGTTCATTACCAAAAGAATGTACCAGATCGACCTCTTCCGCAGATACCCGGCGGAGGTTCAGGAGGAAACCCTAGTAAAACTGCTTGAAAGAGGCCGCAAAACCCTCTTCGGCAAGGATCACGGGTTCTCTTCGGTTGACCATTATGAGCAATTCGCCAGGCAGGTGCCGGTCAGGGAGTACCACGAGATCAAACCCTATATCGACAAGGCCCTGGCCGGAGAAAAAGACACCCTTTGGCCCGGAGAGGTGAAGTGGTTTGCCAAATCCTCCGGAACCACCAGCGACAAGAGCAAGTTCATTCCCGTTACCCGCGACAGCATGGAGGATTTTCACTTTCGTGGTGCCAAGGATGCAATCGTTGTGTACCTCTCTAATTATCCTGATTCAGGGGTATTTCTTGGTAAAAGCCTGGCTGTGGGGGGAAGCCAACAGATCTCCAACTTCAACTCGGAGGCTTATTTCGGCGACCTTTCAGCCGTGCTTCTACAGAATCTACCCTTCTGGGCACAGATGTTCCGGACCCCCGATTTGTCGATCGCGCTGATGGATGAATGGGAAGCCAAAATCGACAAAATGGCCCGAACAACTTCTCTCGAAAACGTGACCAACATCTCAGGGGTTCCATCCTGGACTTTGCTCCTATTAAAAAAAGTTCTGGAAATTACCGGCAAGAGTGAAATACACGAGGTCTGGCCCAACCTGGAGGTCTTTGTCCACGGCGGGGTCAGCTTTGAACCATACCGCAAGCAGTACCAGGAGCTGATCCAAGGGAAGCATATGCGCTACATGGAAACCTATAACGCCTCGGAGGGTTTTTTTGGAGTGCAGGATGACCCACGCAATTCTGATATGCTGCTCATGCTTGATTACGGCATCTTCTACGAATTCATGCCTATTGACCAGGTTGGACTCCCCGACCCCAAAGTGCTTACCCTGGATGGGGTCGAAACCGGGGTCAATTATGCCATCATCATCACCACCAGCGGCGGACTCTGGCGCTACCTCATCGGAGACACCGTGCGATTCAGTTCTCTCCATCCCGTCAGGTTCAGGATTACCGGTCGTACGCGGCACTTCATCAATGCCTTTGGAGAAGAACTGATCATTGATGATGCCGAAAGTGCACTAAAGCTGGCCTGCCTGCAAACCGACGCAGAGATCACTGAATATACGGCTGGACCGGTATACATGGATGATAAAAGTGGGGCCCGGCACCAATGGTGCATTGAATTCAAAAAACCCCCTTCAGATCTAGCCTTCTTTACTCAACTCCTCGACAATGCCCTGAAGGCAGTCAATTCTGATTATGAAGCCAAAAGACACCGGGATCTTGCCCTTCACTTACCCGAGGTGATTCCTGTCGGCACCGGAACTTTCTACCAATGGATGAAAAACAAGGGTAAACTTGGAGGTCAGCATAAAGTGCCGCGTCTGTCAAACAACCGTGAGATCATTCAGGAGATCCTGAACCTCCCCCGGTCATGAGATTATCCCTGAACCAAGGATCTATGATCTGGATGACCTCTGTGCTGCTCGCACTGGGGCCACCCAAACAGGTAAACATCCTGCAGGCCCAGGAGGCCATCATGACCTGGAAGATTCAGGCAAACGGGATCTCCTCAGACCGGCTGGGATTCATCTACATCCATACCTCCCGGCAACTGATAAAGTACAGCGCCTCAGGCGACAGCATCTATTCATGGAGCAATCCGCTTTTAGGCAACCTGGGCAGAATCTGTACGCTTGACCCGCTCAGAACCCTCGTCTTCTTGCCCGACTTCAACCAAATCATTTTTCTCGATAATACCCTCTCCCCACTTGCCGACCCCGTGAATTTGGATGATGCCGGCTTTCCCGGGGTGACAGCCGCTGCGACCAGTAAGCTTGGAGGTTACTGGATTTTTCAGGGTTCAAGTCAGCAGATCATTAAAATAGGAGCAGATAACCGCCCCATCACCCGCTCCGTCCCGATAAGCATTTCCTCCGGAAATGCCGACAAGGCCATCCTGATCGAATCGGATGATAAACTGCTTCTGGTGATTCCGGAAAACGAGATTCTGGAATTTGATCTCTTCGGCAGTTTCATACGCAAAAACACACTCCCCTTCAACGGTTTTACCATCCGAAACCATGAGTGGTTCTCCTTTGACACCCATCACCTGTATCGTAAAACCGGGCCCCTCTCAGACTGGGAGAGATCCGCCGCCCTGCCCTTTCCCGAACCGGATGAAATCTGCCCCGCTACCAGGGGTTGGATCATCCGTTACAAAGAGTGGGTCGGGTGGTACCAACTTTAGTTTTTTTCGTACTTTCGGTTCAATCTAAGCACCAAAATCATGCACATTGCCATCGCGGGAAACATCGGGTCGGGTAAAACCACCCTCACCAGGATTCTGAGCAAACACTTCGCGTGGGAACCCCATTTCGAGGATGTCGACGACAATCCCTACCTCAATGACTTCTACGGCGATATGCAGCGATGGTCATTCAATCTCCAGATCTACTTCCTAAACTCCCGGTTCAGTCAGATTCTCGAAATCCGGAAGAACCAGAAGACGGTCATACAAGACCGGACCATTTATGAAGATGCCTACATTTTTGCTCCCAACCTACACTCCATGGGATTGATGAGCACCAGGGACTTTGAGAACTATTACACCCTTTTTAACCTCATGGCCTCTCTGGTACAGCCGCCCGACCTGATCATCTATCTGAGAGCCTCTGTTCCAACCCTGGTTAACCAGATTCAAAAGCGAGGCCGAAAGTATGAAAACACCATCCGCCTTGATTATCTGAAGCGGCTCAACGAACGGTATGAAAGCTGGATCGAAACCTACAACGAGGGAAAATTGCTGATCGTGGATGCCGACTCGATGGATTTCCTGGGTAATCCTGAAGACATCAGTTCAATCATCGACAAGGTCAATGCAGAGTTGCACGGACTGTTTTAGGATCTCATCCTTCGTAAAGCTTCAACTCCTCCTTTAGCTCCGGCCAAAGGGATACGGGTATTTTCGGTCCCAGCACCCCTATCACCTTCGAGGCGATCAGATTGCCGATCATTCCACTCACTTCGGGATCATATGCCCTGGTGAACCCAAAAAGAAAACCTGCTGCAAAAAGATCCCCTGCACCGGAAGTATCGACCGGGTCAACCCTGTGTGGCAGCAAATCGTAACGCCTGCCCCCCTGCATCACCAGGGCACCCTCGCTTCCTCTCTTAACCACCGCAACATCGCACATGCCAGAAATCTCCTGCAAGGCTCCTTCAGGATCCTTTCCGGTGAATGCACGCGCCTCCTCCTCATTTGCAAAGAGAATATCCACCCACTCTGGCACAATCCTGCGGAGAAAACCAAGATGCTCTTCAACTACATTGTAACTGGCAAGATCCAGAGAAATCCGGCACCCTGCCTGATGAGCCAATCGCAGAGCCGACTCAATCAATTCATAATTTTGTACCAGATACCCCTCGATGTGAAAAATATCATAAGCCCTGAACCAGTCCTCATCGAGCAAAGCCGGCTGAAGATCAAGGGCAGCACCAAGAAAGGTTGCGAAGGTTCTCTCAGAATCGGGAGTCACAAAGGCCATCGCACGACCTGAGGCCTGACCGCTTCTCAAAAAATGGGGCCGGATTCCCAACCTTAACATCTCCTCCATGTAAAAACCTCCCTGAATATCCTGTCCCACTGAACCAATGAATCCTGTTTCAACCCCCAGGGCATTCAAACCATGGACCGTGTTGGCAGCTGAGCCTCCTGAAATCATCACCGGTGTCAATTCCTGCAGGGATCGCTCCATGTCAGCCAGCCGCTTACCGTCGATAAGGGTCATGCTGCCCTTTGGCAATATAAACCTTTCCAGAATCGAATCATCCTGAAGCTGGTATATCATGTCAACCAGCGCATTCCCCATTCCCAGTACTTTCATCGCTTAGCTTTTCCCCAAAAATAGTTATTCCCTCAATTTCTCCCCTCCCCGATTCCAACTGAAACCCTATCCAAAGTCTCCATCATATCAAGGGTGAATGAGAGCGGAAGAAGCGGACTCTCAGTCAAGCCCTGATCGAGGCACTCCATGACATGCGCCGCCTCAAGATGGTATCCCAGTCCCTGCTCATAATGAAAGGGTATCTCCTCACGCGACTGGTCATCCCGCCAGATGGTGAGATGGGTGGTTGATATCCCCATCCGGCGGATACGCAGAAATCCACGTTCACACCAGAACTCGGTCTGGGTATCGCTCCAGCAGGCAAAGCTCGATTGCAGGGAGGCAAGCTCACCTCCCGGGTACTGAAAAATTACCGAAAGACTTTCATCGATGCCGGTTGCACTCATTTCTGCAAGAGCCCTGATCCTGGCCGGTTTACCCAGTGCCTGCAGGGCCCAGAAAACCGGATAAATTCCGATATCAAGCAACGAACCTCCCCCGAGCTCGGGGTTGTAGAGGCGCTTCTCCGGATCATAGGGACCGTGAAAGGCAAAATCCGATCGCATCATCCTGACCCTGCCCAGATCTCCGCTCTGCAAAATCTCCATGACCCGCAAAAAAGCAGGCTGAAAACGGGTCCAGAAAGCATCCATGAGAAACAAGCCCTTTTCACGTGCTCTGGCAATCATCTCTCCGGCCTGAATGGCGTTCAGGGCAAAGGCTTTTTCACAAAGCACCGCCTTGCCATGATCCAGACAAAGAAGGGTATGGCGGTGGTGATGCGAATGGGGCGTGGCCACGTAAACAACATCGACACCCGGATCCCTGACCATCTCCTCATAACTGCCGAAACTCTTTTCAAATCCATGCTCCTGCGCAAATTCTGCGGCCCTTTGCGGATCCCGGGCCGCCGCCGCATACAAACGGGCCTGCGGAACCAGTTTCAGGTCAGCTGCAAACTTCGCGGCAATCCTGCCACATCCCAGAATCGCCCAGTTCCATGTTCTATTCATAAAATCGTGGTTTTCCTCCAAAGGTATAATTCTTACTTTTACCTCAGTGACGAGTGACGAGTGACAAGTGACGGCGACTCAAAACCGATAACTTTAAACCGTAAACCTAAATCCGTAAACCTAAATCTGTAAACCGTAAACCAACATATTTCCCATGAAAACCCTCTCCTCCCTTTTTACTGTCCTCCTGCTATCCGCTGCCCTGAGTTTCGCCCAAATCTATCCGGGGGCCGATGAGAAGAGTCCCTCACGTGCTCAGTTCTTCACCTGGATCAACAACACCAACGAAGGTGCCACAGCTGCACAAACCCTGACCAACCTTGAGTTTTTCGGTTGGCTGCAGCGGGAGTATGGCATGCAGCTTGACATCTACGCCTTTGATGCCGGAGCGATCGATGGCAAACGATATTACGGAAGCATCTACTCAGACCGGTTTAAGGCGCAATTTCCCGAAGGATTTGACCCCATATACCAGAAAGCGAAAGATTATGGCATCCGGCTGGGCGTTTGGGGAGGTCCTGATGGATTCGGCACCACCCCTGAAGAGAAGCAGGCCCGGATCGATCAGATGGTTAAGCTTTGCCGGGATTATGACTTTGCCCTGTTCAAGTTCGATGCCGTATGCGGACCGCTGCTGCCCGAAAACGAAGATGCATTCATCACCATGATGACCGAGTGCCGTAAACACTCGCCCGACCTCATCCTGCTCAACCACAGGCTTGGACTTGAAAAGGCCGAAGCCTACGCAACCACATTCCTCTGGGAGGGGTCTGAGACATACATCGATGTTTTCATGTCGAACAGCATGACCGCTCCACATCACCGGGGACAGGCACTGGCGCGGGGACTGCCTCCCGGAATGCAGCGGCTTACCGAGGACCACGGTACCTGCATCTCCTCCTGTCCCGATTACTGGGACGACGACCTGGTGCTGCAGGCCTTTAACCGGAGTTTGATTCTGGCTCCAGAACTCTACGGAAATCCCTGGCTGCTCCGCGACAGCGAATACCCCAAGCTGGCCAGGATTTACAACCTCCATCGCAAGTGGCGCGACATCATGGTCGATGGCATGGTGCTGCCTTCAGAAAACTTCGGACCCTTTGCCGTCTCACGGGGCAACTCCGCTACCCGCATCGTAACCCTCCGAAACCTTTCATGGGAGGCGTTGACCTATGAATTTCCGGTGGATGAGCAACTGGGACTTAAACCCTCAGGCAACTACACTGTTATGCAGTTTCATCCGACTGAAAAGATATTGGGAAGGTTCAGGGCAGGAGAAAGCCTGTCGGTTAAAGTCGATCCATTCAGATCGTGCCTGCTGGTCATTTCATCCGAAAATATTGATGAACCCGCCATTGCCGGAACCGATTATGAGGTGGTTCGAAACGTACCCGGAAAACCGGTTGAGATTGACCTGCTGGGCTGGCCCGGCACCACCGCAAGGGTCAGTCTCCGGGATGCCGCGCGCTATGGTTCTCTGAACGTCGGTGGCGAACTGTCGGGCGATCTGGCCAGGGGCAAAAGCGTTGAAATCACCTTCCCTGGCAATATCCTGAAAGAGAATATTACCCGCCGGGTCGGCACCTTCACACGCATGGATGACCCTGCCGGCTTCAATTGGCAGTCGCTTTACGAGGCAACGGTATTTGCAGCAGACAACAACGCACTCGAGGTGCGATCGATCCAACGCTCAGGCTGGAGCTCCATGCCCGAGGTCAGAGCCGCCCAGGAGGCCTTTTTCAACCAGAAAACCTTTGTCGACCGGGGCATCTGGGATAAAAACCTTTTTGATGGGAACATGAACACCGGTTTCTGGGCCTCAAAAAAATACAACGCAGATCAGACGGTCAAGGGGGGTTGTTTACGGCTGGATCTTGGATCGGTGACCGAAGTGGATAGCCTGGTGGTCAAAACCGGCGATGTTTTCGCACTTCAGCCGCTGCTCGAGGATGAGGGCAACTGGGTGGAGATCTCGACCGACCTGTTGACCTGGGAGCGGCTCACCTTTCTGGCCGGTACCGTGATGAACATTGAGATCGGAAAACCGGTCAGATACCTGCGATTTATTCACGCCCCCTCGAGAATCCTGGAGATTGATGGATACCGTAATGGTCGTGCGATTGACCGGTCATCATGGACGGCTTCAAACCTCTTCGCACCCCCATCTCGGCTGAAATGTCACCAGGTGTGGAAATCGGTGTTCAGGCTGAATGAGATTGCCACGGACAGTTACCTCTGCGTCGCTCTCAACGGGGTGCACGGCGTAGAAGGAGCCTATGTGGCTGCCACCATAGACGGCAGGCTGGTGGGCGCCCCTGACCGGGCACAATCATATCCCTCCAATACCTGGGAGTATGTGAACAGCCGGAGCGCCCGCAATTATACCTACTACATTCCGCTCAGCGGGAATGAAGTGGGCAGGGAGATCGAGGTTTTTATCCTGGGCTTCGAAGAGAAATTTGAGGATTTCAGTCCTGAAGTCTGGATCCACGCCTATCCGGTTCCTTACGAAAGGGTGAGGGTAAGTCTTGAAAGGAGATGAGAGGTCACGGGGGTGAAGGGATTTGGGTTTACGGTTTACGGTTTACAGTTTTAGGTTTTAGGTTTTAGGTTTTGGAGCGTAATACACTAACAGTGATGAAAAATCTGCTTTTGGCCCTGGTGATGATCATCCTGGCGGGTTGCCAGTCTTTGAAGACCGATCGGGTGAATTTGCTGGTCGATGCCACCTGGGTGGATCTGACCTGGGCCTTCGATGAAAACTCAGTCTACTGGCCAACCAACGTGCCATTCAGGCATGACACCGTTTTTGAAGGCATCAACGATAAGGGATACTACTATTCCTCCTTCAAATTCAGTGCTGAGGAGCACGGTGGAACGCATTTCGATGCCCCGGTTCATTTTGCAGAGGGGGGACTTACGGTTGATCAGGTTCAGGTTGACCAACTGATTGGTGAAGGAATTCTGGTTGACGTAAGCGCCAGGGTTGCTGAAAACAGGGATTATCTCATATCCGTCGAAGATTTTTTGAACTGGGAAAAAGAGCATGGCAGAATTCAAGACGATGTTATCCTGCTTGTAAATACCGGCTTCGGCAAGTTTTATCCCGACAAGGAGCGTTATACCGGCACCTCGCTGACCGGGCAGGAGGGGGTTGACAATCTGCATTTCCCGGGACTTGATCCCATTGCGGCGGAGTGGCTGGTAACCGAAAGAAAGATCAAGGCTTTCGGACTCGACACCCCAAGCATTGATTACGGTCAGTCAAAAGAGTTCATGACTCATCGCATATTGTTTGCCCATGGATTGACAGCGTATGAAAATCTCGCCAATCTTGACAAGCTTCCTTCCAGGGGGTTCTTTGTTATGGCTCTGCCGATGAAGATTAGGGGAGGCAGTGGGGCTCCCCTAAGAATAGTGGCAGCGGTTTATTCGCGCTGACCCGGCAGGATCAGGGTAAAAACTGTGCCCACACCCACCCTGCTTTCAACCTGGATGGAGCCATTCATCTGCGCGACAAATTCCCTGACGATCGACAGTCCGATTCCGGCCGAGGGTTCTCCCCGGGTTCCGGTTCTTCCGGCGACGGGTTCTCCTGACCGGAATGAGGCCTGGGTTGCTTCATCCATGCCTATTCCCGAGTCAAAGACTCTGATTAATATTTCATTTTCAGCATGCCTGTTGGCGGTCAGCTCAACTTTACCTCCGTTTGGCGTGAACTTAACAGCATTAGAAAGCAGGTTACGAAGGATGGAGCTGAGCATGATGCGGTCGGCGTTGATGGTCAACCGGGGTTCAATCTCCTTCACCAATTCAATCTCCTTGTTTCTGATCCACTCCCTGAGGTAAAATTCACACTCCTCTACAAGTTCACCGATTGACAGGACCTTTCTGGATGGATTCATTTTACCCTGTTGAATTCTTGACCAGTCAAGGAGGTTCTCAAGCATGGCGTATACCCGCAGAATGGATTCATGCAATGCTACCGAAAGCTTTTTCAGATCGGGTCGTGAAAGACCTTCGATTTCCTGATCGAGCAACTCCGAAATACCGAGCATGCCACTGAACGGACTTCTCAAATCGTGCGCCAGGATTGAGTAGAACTTATCCTTGACCGCATTCATCTGTGTCAGCAGCTTAGATTGCTCCTTGATGGTCTGGTTGATCTTTGCAAGGTCAAGGTTCTTCTGTTTCAGTTTCCGGTTCTTTGATACGATCACAACCCCGGCAAGAGAAAAGAGGATTACACTCAGAACCATTATGATCAGCCAGATTCTCCATTTCTCCTTCTGGTAACGCATCTGCTGCTCATAATCCGACCTCAGTAACTCCTCCTCAAAAACAACCTTTTGCCAGGTTCTCAATTCATCAAGCAGTTTGACTCTCGCCTCCAATCCGATTCTCATATACAGATTGGAACTGTCAGGGATCCCGATGGCTTCGTATGCATAGCCCAGTCCGTGTCCGGCCAGCCAGATATAGACCCTGGTGGAGGTACTGCTGGCATGACTTAAGCCTTTATGGTAATATTCAACGGCTTTTGACGGTGCCCCGTTCAGGCGGTAAACATGCCCCAGGTTGATGTAAACCAGTGCGAGATGGAATTGCTCCTTTGCATTGGCCATGCGAACTTCAGCATCCAGCAGGTTTTTGATGGCCAGACTGTTCTCATTCTTGTCACGGTGCCATGCAGCCATGAGGATCAGGTTATTTATTTGCAGGTCTGTATCCCCAACCAATTCAGCAAGTTTAAGAGATTCGGAAGCCAGTTGATATCCTTTGTCACGACCATCAGGATGAGGAAAGTCGATCCTCAGCGCCGCCATGCGATTGAGGGTCCTGGTCAGTCCGGTCGAATCCCCCAAAACCAGAAACTGTTCGTGGGCAAGAATGAGATGATCTTCAGCCTTCGATGGGTCGAACACAGCCAGATAGCTGGCACCCAGGTTAAGGTTCGATTCTGCAAGTCCGCGTTTGTCACCCAGTTTGATGCGAAGTTCACGCTCTCTAAGAAAGGTTGGAATGGCACTCATCGAATGTTCAATTTGGCGAAGCGCCAATCCGTATAACCGGCAGGCTTCGGCCAGCATAGCGGGATCATCCTCACTGGTCGCCATCGCGAGATATTGCTGAGCTGCCGTAATCGCCGAGGAATCTCTCAACTGAAGCAATTCCATGATCCGTCCGGCTTCATGATGACCGGAAAGCTCTTGTCCGCTAATAAAATTCGGCCATAGATTAAGAGCAAGCAGTATTAAAGCCAGAAAACTGATTCCGGATGTTCCTTGCATAGTTCAGCCCCAAGTGAAAACCAGAACAAGGTAAAAAAAAATGGAATTGGAAAAACCTGCCTGCTTCTGTTGCAGGGATAGAAGAAAGCACTATCTTTGCATCCGCTAAAATGCTTCATTAGCTCAGTCGGTTAGAGTCCCGACAAGTCGGGATTAATCAGAGGGGCACAGAGTTCTTAAAATATTGCTTCATTAGCTCAGTCGGTTAGAGTCCCGACTCGTCGGGATTAATCAGAGGGGTACAGAGTTCTAAAAATACTGCTTCATTAGCTCAGTCGGTTAGAGTCCCGACCTGTCGGGATTAATCAGAGGGGCACAGAGTTCTAAAAATACTGCTTCATTAGCTCAGTCGGTTAGAGTCCCGACAAGTCGGGATTAATCAGAGGGG
>CAYGOU010000008.1:7937-26159 GCA_964351455.1 uncultured Porphyromonadaceae bacterium | reverse complement strand
ATTATGTCCGATGTGAAGCGCGTCTATACCTTTGGCGACAAAAAAGCCGAAGGAAAAGCAGACATGAAGAACCTGCTTGGCGGAAAAGGGGCCAACCTGGCTGAAATGAACCTGATCGGTGTACCGGTACCTCCCGGATTCACCATCACCACCGAAGTTTGCACAGAGTATTATGCCCTTGGCGAGAATAAGGTCGTTGAACTCCTCAAAGACGAGGTTGAAGCTGCCGTTAAGCAGATTGAGCAGATCATGGGAACCAGCTTTGGCAGCAACGAAAACCCCTGCCTGCTTTCTGTCCGTTCAGGATCACGGGCCTCCATGCCCGGGATGATGGATACCGTTCTGAACCTGGGTCTGAATGACGACGCGGTTGAAGGACTGATCAAGCGTACCGGAAATGAGCGTTTTGCCTGGGATTCTTACCGCAGGTTCGTTCAGATGTTCGGTGACGTGGTTCTGGGTTTGAAACCGGCTTCCAAGGAGGATATCGATCCTTTTGAGGAGATCATTGACCACCTGAAGGAGGAGAAGGGAGTTGAACTTGACACCGACCTTTCTGTTGATGACTTGAAAGAAATGGTTCGCCGCTTCAAGGCTGCAGTGAAGAAGGTTACAGGACATGATTTTCCGGTTGATCCATGGGAGCAGCTCTGGAGGTCTGTTATGGCAGTCTTTAACAGCTGGAACAACGACAGGGCTATTTATTACCGTCAGCTGAACCGCATTCCCGATGAGTGGGGCACCGCCGTAAACGTTCAGGCTATGGTGTTCGGCAATATGGGCCAGAACTCCGGAACTGGGGTGGCCTTTACCCGTGATGCCGGTACCGGGGAAGACATTTTTAACGGTGAATACCTGATCAATGCCCAGGGTGAAGATGTAGTGGCCGGAATCCGCACTCCGCAACAAATCACCAGGGAGGGTTCGCTTCGCTGGGCTATGCTGGCCAATGTCAGTGAGTCCGACCGGGCAACCAAGTTTCCCTCACTCGAGGAGGCCATGCCCCAGGTTTACAAAGAACTGGATGTCATCCAGCAGAAGCTTGAAGATCATTACAAGGACATGCAGGATCTCGAGTTCACCATCCAGGATGGAAAGCTCTGGCTTCTCCAGACCCGAAACGGAAAACGAACCGGCGCTGCGATGGTAAAAATTGCCATTGACATGCTAAATCAGGGTGTGATCGATGAAAAAGCCGCAATTCTACGCCAGGATCCCAACAAACTGGATGAATTGCTTCATCCGGTATTTGACGGTGCCGCCATTAAGGAAGCCAAGGTGATTGGCAAGGGACTTCCGGCCTCCCCGGGAGCCGCAACCGGACAAATCGTATTCCATGCCGATGAAGCAGAGATATGGGCCGCTGAAGGGAAAAAAGTTGTGCTGGTGCGCATCGAAACCTCCCCTGAAGACCTGAAAGGCATGAACGTTGCCCAGGGTATCCTGACCGCCCGTGGAGGAATGACCTCGCACGCTGCGGTGGTTGCCCGTGGAATGGGTAAATGCTGCGTCTCCGGTGCCGGCAACGTGGTCATCAATTATAAAACCCGTACCATGAAAGCCAACGGAGTTGATTATAAAGAGGGTGACTGGATTTCACTCAATGGATCAACCGGTGAAGTTTATGACGGAAAAATTCGCACCATCGATCCTGAACTGAGCGGTGATTTCGGATCCCTCATGGAGCTTGCCAACAAATATGCCACCACCAAGGTGCGCACCAACGCCGACTCTCCCCTTGATTCTCGGGTTGCCAGAAATTTCGGTGCCGTTGGCATCGGACTCTGCCGCACCGAGCATATGTTCTTTGAAGGCGACCGCATCAAAGCGGTTCGCGAAATGATCCTTGCCAATGATGAGGCTGGAAGGAGAAAGGCACTTGACAAGCTGCTTCCGATGCAGCGCAGTGACTTTGAAGGCATCTTTGAGGCCATGCAGGACCTGCCGGTGACCGTCAGACTGCTCGATCCCCCGTTGCATGAGTTTGTTCCGCACGAAGAGGAAAACCAGCGTGAAATGGCCATCGAGATGGGCATCACACCGGAGGAGGTCAAAGCGAAGGTTGACTCGCTGCATGAATTCAACCCGATGTTGGGTCACCGTGGATGCAGACTTGGCAACACCTATCCTGAGATCTCAGAGATGCAGGTTCGGGCCATCATTGAGGCTGCCCTCAACCTGAAGAAAAAAGGCATACGTGCCATTCCAGAAATCATGATTCCGCTCACCGGAACCGTTGAAGAGATGAGGCTTCAGGAGAAAATCACCCGTGAAACCGCAGAAAAGGTGTTCGCTGAAAAAGGCGACCGGATCGATTACCTGGTCGGCACCATGATCGAAGTTCCCCGGGCCGCTCTTACTGCAGATCTGATCGCCCAATCGGCTGAATTCTTCTCCTTTGGCACCAATGACCTGACCCAAATGACCTTCGGTTACTCGAGAGACGATGCCGGAAAATTCCTGCCCGTCTACCTGCAGAAAGGCATCCTGAAAGAGGATCCTTTCCAGGTTCTTGATCAGACCGGTGTCGGTCAGTTGATTGAAATGGCAGTTCAGAAGGGCCGAAGCAGCCGTCCCAATCTTAAGGTTGGCATTTGCGGCGAACACGGAGGTGAGCCATCCTCGGTTGAATTCTGCCATCGCGTTGGCATGGATTACGTCAGCTGTTCACCCTACCGCGTACCCATTGCCCGCCTGGCCGCCGCTCAGGCCGCTCTTCGCTAGCAGGAACCATGCGATCCAGTAAAACACCGGAGCGCAAGCAAATATTGAAGGCTGCCCTATTCAGGGGCAGCCTTTTCATGTTTATCCCCGCAAGTGAGTTATATTTGAATATCTAATTATCTAGACCTATGGATTGGCGTATAGTAGTTGGACTGGTTGTTTCGTATCTCATTGGATCTTTCTCATCTGCTCTTTGGCTGGGTAAGTGGATGAAAGGAAAGGACATAAGAAAATACGGAAGCGGAAATGCCGGATTTGCAAACGCCATCAGAGTCTTTGGCCCTATCGTTGGCATACCGGTACTGATCATCGATGCCGGGAAAGGATATCTTGCGGTCCTTCTGGTGCTATTGCTTCCCGAAACGGTTATCGTGCCTGAGAATGAAATTTTCTGGGAGATCTTTTTCGGATTATCTGCCATGATCGGTCATATATTCCCGGCTTACAGCCATTTCAGGGGAGGTAAGGCAGTCGCCACCGGCCTGGGAGTTGTTCTGGCGATTTACCCGATCGGAGCATTGCTCTCGCTGTTTGTTTTCCTGATCGTATTGCTGATGACCCGGTATGTCAGCCTCAGTTCAATCAGTGGCGGCCTCTCTTTTTCCGTTTGGGTAATCTGGCTGTATCCTGAAAGGAGCCTCACCCTCACCGTGTTTTCACTCTCGGTGGCTGGCCTTCTTTTAATCACCCATAATCAAAACATTGGCAGACTGCTGCGGGGAAAAGAAAGAAAAGCCTTTCTAAACAGGAAGAAACACCTGTCAGAACTGCAGGAGAATCAGTCTGAATAAATCCTGGCTTTTGACAATTGAAGCCGGATGATCAGCCCTGAATTTCCTTGAATAGGGCGATCAGGATCTTTTTTAGCTCTTCGGATTTAACCTTTTGAACCAACTGTCCCTGGTTGGCATAGGCAATTCTTCCGGTCTCTTCTGAAACGACCACCACAAAGGAGTCAGAATGTTCTGACATGCCTATGGCCGCGCGATGCCTGAGTCCAAGCTCTGCGGGAAGCGATGGATTTTCGGTAACAGGCAGCACGCATCCGGCCGCCGATATCCTGTTTTTAGCCAGAATCATGGCCCCATCGTGCAATGGGGATTCCTTTTGAAAAATGGCCTCGATGATGCTCGAATGGATTCTGGAGTCAAGCAAAACTCCTGTTTCGGCAAAAGCTCTCAGTTCGGATTTCTTTGCAATTGCGATAAGGCTACCGGTTTTGCTTTTTGACATTTTGTCGATGGCTGAAACGAGCGGGTCAAAATCCCAGTCCGACTCCTTTCTTGAGGAGAATGAAAAAAGCTGATCGAGCGTCATCCGGTTGCTGCGAAAATATCGGGTGCCCAGTACCAGAAGAAACCTCCTGATCTCCTGCTGGAATACTATCAACAAAACGATGAGACCCAGGCCGATAAACTGTCCCAATATCGATCCAAGCAGTTGCATATTGAGCGCCTTAACCAGCAACCATGAAAGGTAGAGGATGAACACTCCGTAAAAGATGTTTACAGCAACCGTACCCCTTATCATCAGATAAACCTGATAGAGTAAAACTGCAACCAGCAGAATGTCGACCAGATCAAGGATGCGTATCGAATTGAAAAGAAAACCCATGTTTGTTAGTCTATGAAAGAGTCAAAAGTAATCAATCATGACGAAATCAGAGCCCTGTAAAGCTTCACGCACTCCCTGGCATGGCGGACATCATGAACCCTCAGGATGGAAGCACCCTTCATGAGGGCGACCATATGAAGGGCCGTGGTACCATTAAGGGCCTGATCAGGAGAAATCCCAAGCTCGCGGTAAATCATGGATTTGCGTGATAGGCCCACCATGACAGGCTTCTCGAAAATTCCGAACCGTTCAAGTTCGGCCAACAACCGGTAATTGTGTTTTGCATTTTTACCAAATCCGAATCCGGGATCAAGAATCACCTTATCAAACCCCAGATGCGCAAGACTGGCAATCCGCCCGGAGAAGTATTCCATCACCTCTTCAACAACATCCTCATAAAAAGGAGCAGCCTGCATGCTTCGCGGAGATCCCTGAATGTGCATCATGACGTATGTCAGCGATGTGGTGGATATCCAGGAAAACATTTCAGGGTCATGCTGTCCACCGGAAATGTCATTGATCATTCCGACTCCAAATGTCTCAGCGGCCCATCTTGCAACCGTTGAACGGCAGGTATCGAGTGAAATGAAGAGTGAGGGAAAATCCTCCCGAATTGCTGTAAGCGTGTGAACGAGTCTCTCTTTTTCATCCTCAGGTGAAATCTCCTCTGCTCCTGGCCGGGTCGACATGGCACCGACATCCAGAATGTCGATACCATCCTCAACCATCTTGGATACCTGACGAAGCATCATACCACGCTCCTGGTAGCGGCCACCATCGTAAAAGGAGTCTGGGGTCACATTGAGAATTCCCATCACAAGGGGCTCACTGTAATCAGGGGGTGAAAAAGGTAAACCGGTAGACTGTTGATCGTTAAAACGGGATTCCATGGCAGGCTAGCTGGTCAGTGGCAAAAGTAAAATAAAGGGAAGTCAATTGGGCTGCTTTTGCTATTTTTATCGCGAAAACAAGTGGTTTATGACCCTTACCGAAAGACAATACGATCATGTATCTGCCATTTGCCGGGAGATCTTCAGCAAAAAGATGAAGGACTACGGCACTTCATGGCGCATTCTGAGGCCCTTGTCGGTAACCGATCAGATCTTTATCAAGGCTCAGCGCATCCAGAGTATTGATCGCAAAAAAACCCAGAAAATCGGTGATGATGTCCGCAGTGAATTCATCGGCATCGTCAATTATGCGGTAATAGGACTGATACAGCTGGAAGCGCCTGATGATCTGCCGGTGGAACTGGAGCCTGAAATGACGCTGAATCTTTACGACGGTGAGATCCGCCGTGCCCGTGACCTGATGATGAACAAGAATCACGACTATGGTGAGGCCTGGCGCGGAATGCGGGTCTCATCGTATACCGACCTGATCCTGATGAAAATTTACCGCACCAAGCAGATCGAAGATCATTCAGGAATTACGCTCATCTCCGAGGGCATAGATGCCAACTATCTTGATATGATCAATTACGCCCTTTTTGCACTGATAAAAATTGAATTTGAAACCCAACAAGATGAAAAAGGCACTTCTGGTATTTAGCCGAACCTTGATTGGACTGGTATTTGTTTTTTCCGGGTTCGTAAAATGCGTTGACCCGCTGGGTACCGCCTACAAGTTTGAGGATTATTTTATCGCATTCGGATGGAACGGTTTACTGCCGATGACCCTGGCATTCAGCCTGATCCTTTGCGGAGCCGAGCTTTTGATAGGGTTGATGCTGCTCTTCAACGTAGCCACCAGGATTGCAAGCCTGCTGGGGCTTATCTTCTACGCAATCTTCCTTCCCCTCACCCTTTATCTGGCTATCTCAAATCCAGTGTCTGATTGCGGATGTTTCGGCGATGCCCTCATCATGACCAACTGGGAGACCTTTCTGAAAAACCTGGTGCTGACACCCCTGGCGGTAATCGTATTTTTAAAACGCAAGAGCTTCAGAGAATGGATCGGTCCCCTGGGCGAGTCGATTGCTGTATTGATTGTTGCCGGCGGTATCGGGTTCTTTGAGTATTCGAACCTGGCCAACCTTCCCATCATCGACTTCCGTCCTTATCAGATCGGAACAAACATTCCTGAATCCATGAAAATTCCGGAAGGAGCCCAGGTCGATGAGTATGACATGGTATTCATTTATCAGAAGGATGGCAAGAAGCAGGAGTTCCGCGACCTGAACAACCTGCCAGGTGAACCATGGGAGTGGGTCGATACACGCACCACCCTGACCACCAAGGGCTACGAGCCTCCTATTCACGACTTCAGCATCGTCACACAGGATGGATTCGACATCACTGAAGATGTGCTTCATGCACCCAATCCTGTCTTTCTCGTAATCAGTTATGATCTGTTGAAAGCGAATACCGGAACGGTTCAACAGATGGATGACATCAGTCTCTTCGCCATGGAACGGGGAGCTGAATTCATTGTCTTAACCTCCTCATTATCGAGCCAGATTGCGGAATTCAAGGAAAGAAACGATCTGAACTGGACATTCTGCACCACCGACCAGACCACCCTTAAAACCATCATCCGTTCGAATCCGGGACTGATGCTGATCAAGAATGGCATCATCCTGAACAAGTGGCACCATCGGCACCTGCCCGATCTGGATGAATTGAAGTCAGATGTTCCAAACATCCGTTAATCTTAACAAAATTAAGAATGAGAAAAAAAATTGTTGCCGGCAACTGGAAAATGAATACCGATCCGGCCTCAGGGGTAGCCCTGGCCATTGAGCTGTTAAAGCTTCTTGAAGAGAAACCGCTTGCTGAAGGAACCGGAATTGCCATAGCCCCACCCTACACCCATCTTTCTGAGATTGGCAAAGTGATTCCCTGTGACAAGATTTGCCTTACTGCACAGAACTGTGCCGCTGAAGCTAATGGGGCGTTCACCGGAGAGATTTCTACCTCCATGTTGAAAACCCTGGGCGTTATGGCGGTGATCATCGGGCACTCTGAAAGACGCTCGCTCTTTCATGAAGATTCGCCCATGCTGGCCAAAAAAGTGAATCGGGCCATTGCCGACAACCTGAGACCCATATTCTGTTGTGGAGAGGTTCTTGAAGAACGGAACGCCGGAAGGCATCAGGAGATTGTCGGGAATCAACTCAAGGAGGGGCTTTTTCATCTTGATCTGCGCGACTTTGAGCGTGTGATTATCGCTTATGAGCCGGTGTGGGCCATCGGCACCGGTGTGACCGCTTCTCCTGAGCAGGCTCAGGAAATGCATCATCTCATCCGGGGAGTAGTAAGAAGCAAATATGGAGAGAAGGCTGCGGATATGCTGACCATTTTGTACGGGGGCAGCTGCAAGGCATCCAACGCCCGCGAACTCTTCGCCCAGCCTGATGTCGATGGCGGCCTGATCGGAGGCGCATCGCTGAATGCCAAAGAATTCTTTGAGATCGCCAACTCATTTTAGTCAAGGACTGTAGCATTTTATTAAAGGCCATCCGTTTAAATCTGGATGGCCTTTCATATTTTAGGAAGATGATCCGGACTTTAGCCATAGCAATCCTGTTTTTACTACCAATCTTTTCTGAGAGGCTACCAGGTCAGGACAGGGTGAATTTCACGCCTGAGGCATCTTCTCTGATTCAGCAGTACCAGATCATCTTCGGAAACCGCGAGCCCGCGTTAACCAGGCCGCTCCTTCAAAAACTTGAAGCCTTGCTGCGGTCGGGAAAACTTGAAGAAAACCAGCTGATTGACCTTGCCGACCATTCAAACCGTTTGCTCGAGAGGGAAGCCCTGCCCTACCCGGGCTTCTATTCTTACCTGAACACCTTCATGACGGTTAGTTCCGGTGACCTTGATCCGGGCAACTATCACGCCTGGGCAGCACAAACCGTCCGACTTTTGAACGATCCCTCCGTGCAAATGTCGGTTTTGCTCCGATTCTTCGAATTTTGTCAAGACCTTTTATCAGAGAACATCCTGGTCAGAAAAAGCGCCTTTTCGTGGTCGGTTGGAAAAAGTCAGCTGAACTTCGGAACTGACAGCTCTTTTTATGTGCAGGTGTCGAAAACCGATCTGACAGGATCAGGCGGACGCGAACGGTCGACCATATTTGAGACAGAAGGCAAGTTTTATCCGCTTTCAGGACTGTGGGACGGAAAGGGTGGCCGTATCCAGTGGGACCGGGCAGGTCTTCCAGCCGACCAGGTTTTTGCCCGATTGGAGAACTATACCATTAACCTTGAGCGATCGGTTTTCAGAATTGATTCGGTTTGGTTGATCGATCAGCGACATTTCTCGGAACCCCAGCCTGGATATCTCGAAGAGCGAATTCTAACCGGAATTCCTGCCGAACGTGTAGGTTATCCCAGGTTCACTTCATACGACCAGCAAATCAGGGTAAGAAATCTCTATCCTGACATGGATTACCGGGGTGGATTTACTCTCCAGGGGAACAAGGTTATTGGGTCGGGATCGCCCTCACGTAAAAGTGAACTACTGGTATCCAGAAAAGGCATACCCTTTTTGAGGATATCCTCCACCCATTTCTCATTTGAACCCCAACGGGCGAGGGGACTAAACGCTGAAGCAACCATCTACCTTGGGGGAGATTCTGTTTTTCATCCAGGTTTGCTCTTTCAGTATAACGACATGAACAAGGAGCTTGCTTTGATCCGGGATGGCGAGGGGATGTCAAGATCGCGGTATTTCAACTCCTTTCATAAGCTCGACATGGACGTACAAATGGTCAGGTGGAAAGCCGGTGACTCGCTGATGATCCTGAGCAGCCTTGCGGGAAGCATTGAAAACAAGGCTGCCTTTGAATCAACCGATTACTTTTCGATTGAGAGGTTCAACGAAATCATGATGCTCGACCGCCAGCATCCAGCCTCCATG
This sequence comes from uncultured Porphyromonadaceae bacterium, assembly GCA_964351455.1. Taxonomy (GTDB): domain Bacteria; phylum Bacteroidota; class Bacteroidia; order Bacteroidales; family UBA12481; genus JAGHDB01. The sequence continues at coordinate 16,959 of CAYGOU010000008.1, read as the reverse complement.
GTAAAGAGATGCGCTGATTATCTTCACTCAAGGTTCTACACCGTCACCGATCTTGCCGACTTCATGGTTAAACCCCTCCACCTGGTAGAGGAGATGCTGCTTAACCTTTCTTTCCTGGGATTTGTCAGGTTCAATTCAGAAAACGGAATGGTGGAAGTCTTGCAGCGAACCTATGATTTCGTTGCCAAGCATGCCGGAAACCAGGATTACGACATCATCCGTTTTGAATCTATTACCAGTCCCCGTGAACCCAATGCCCTGCTCAACCTCAATTCTGGAGAATTAACCGTTTTTTCTGTGGCTGAGATCATGCTGAGTGAGCCCAGAAATGTCAGGATATTTCCCAAAAACAACATTGTGAAAATCCAGAGGGGACGGGTTATTGATTTCGAGGGAGTCGTTTCCGGAGGATTGTTGCAATACTATGGAGAGCAATTCCAATTTGATTATGAGCGATTCAACATCCGGATGAACAAAATCGACCAGATCCGGATCCAGGTTTATGAGCCGGCTGAACAAAACCAGGAATCACTTCGACTGGCTCAGGTTACCTCAATCATAGAGAACACCTCGGGAACGCTTGCCATTGATGAGATTACCCATAAGTCGGGATTAGAGCCTGAACAGATCCCGGAGTATCCGATCCTCACCACCACAACCCATGCCTATGTTTACTACGATCAGCCTGAAATCCTGAATGGCATTTACCGGCGTGATACCTTTTATTTCAAAATCGATCCCTTTGTCCTCGACAGCCTGAACGATGTTGGACTATCTGAGGTACTCAGCTTTCCCGGAAACCTTGTTACCGCCGGAATCTTTCCTCCCCTCAGGCTCTCTCTTAACCATCAGCCCGATCACTCCCTGGGTTTTGACACCGTCAGCACCCCATCAGAAGGACTCCCGGTTTACGGAGGCAAGGGAACTTTCCACGGCAGGTTAGGCATGAGCCGTTCGGGCCTCAGGGGTTCGGGAACGCTGATTTACCTTAATGCCACCCTTGAATCGGAGGACTTTCTTTTTCTGCCTGACCGGGTGTTGACCAACGTTCGTACGCTGGCCGTAAGAGCTGAAGAGAGGGACGAAGGATCACCCGAATCCGTTGGTCTGGAGGTGCAGGTGGAATGGAATCCCGCTGCTGAACGGATGGTGGCAAACGGTGAAAACAATCCCCTGAGTCTTTACGGAGAAGTTGAATTCCAGGGACGCCTGGTGATAGAACCAAGCGGCCTGAAAGGAACAGGCACCCTGAAAATGAACGAATTTGAGATAACCTCAGGTGAGTTCACCTTCTTTAAGGAATCCTTCCTCGCAGCCAATTCAAGCTTCAACCTGGGCCCTGATCTGCAGGCGGAGAATTACAATGCCCTGATCAACTTCGAAAGCAAGAAGGGCCTATTCGACTCTCCAGAGGGGAATGGTTCAATCGATTTCAACAAGATCCTGTACCGTTCATACGCAAAATCTTTTGAATGGGACATGGAGACCCGCGAGATCCGGCACGACCAGGGCAGAATGGTTTCATTACATCCCCGGCAGCAATCGCTTGAATTTGAGGTTGGCAATGGAAGCTACCGGCCTGCCCTGGAGCAACACCTGTCAGAGGGAGTTAAATACATTACCGTTGCCGATGTTCACATATACCCGGATCAGGGCAAGGTTACCCTAAGGAGCGACGCGGTGATGGATACATTGAAACGAGCCCTGATCACCGACGTCAGAGAGACACCAAGACATACCATCACCGATGCCTCGGTTAGCATTTTATCAGCAAGCAGTTATCGTGCGAAAGGGATATATGCTTACCGTGATGTTGCCGAACGCGAATACAGGCTCCTGCTCAGCGATATCGGTGTCAGATCCGGCATATCAAACGGTGAGGGAAGGATCGACGCCGGTGACCGCTTCTTCCTTTCTCCGGCATTTCAATACAACGGATACTACCAGTGGGATAACAGCCAGCCCTTCCTGCTGTTCGACGGCGAAGTGCTTCTGGATTACCAATGCCGGGATATCACCCGGGAATGGATCGCTTTCAGAAGCCATATTAATCCGGATTCAGTTATGATTCCGGTCGACTCTGTGGCCATGAGCAAAGACCGCAACCCTCTTTACAAGGGATTTTACCTTTCAAGCCAACCGGTCGAACTCTATTCAACCTTCATCGGTCCTCATTTGCGATACAACGATCACACGCTGTTATCAACCTATGGATGGCTCTGGCACGATGCAGCTTCAGACCGTTTTAACATCGCGGGCAATGACAAGATGCTGATGCCCGAGAGCGATGCGCCTGTATTGCAACTGAGCCGAAGCGGCTGTGTCACTTTCGGGGAGGGAAAGCTTGACCTGGGACTTGACCTGGGTCAGATTACCATGCAATCGGCAGGTATCATCGAACACAATCTGAACGTTGACTCTTTAAATCTCGACCTGATCATGACGCTGGATTTTTTCATGAACGATAAGGCCATGGAGTTTCTTGCCAAACAGGTCAACAATGCCCCGGTTGCTTCTCCCGTGGATTATGCATCTACAGGATTCCGTAAGAAATTCAGAATATGGCTGGGACAGACAAGAGCCAATGAACTGCTTGATCAGCTGGGACTATTTGGCCGATGGAGGAAATTGCCCGAGGAGATGAATCACACCATAATGTTTACTGACCTTAATCTGGCATGGAATCCTGAAAGCGGAGCATATGAATCTACTGGTGACATAGGCATTGGCAGCATTGCAGGGGAACCGGTAAACAAAATGATCCCAGGACACCTTGAACTGACCCGCCGAAGAGGAGGCGATCAATTGATCCTTTACCTTGAGCCCGACCGCGACAATTGGTTCTATATATCCTATAGCCGCGGATTGATGCAGGTACTGGCCGGTCCAAAAGCCGAACGGTTCAACGAGATGGTCCGAAACACCAAGGAGGCAAAGCGCCAGGCAGAAGCCGGTCCGGGACAGGCCGTATATCAATATTACCTTGGACAGTACCGTCAGGTCAGGGATTTTCTTGAACGAATCACTGCAAAATAATCCGCTGATGATACTGATTTCCCTGGTCGGTCAGGGCCCTAACCACATACCATCCCCCTGGCAGGCTTTTACGGTCAATCTGAACCTGCCTGCTGGCTGATCCTGGAGAATCAATGCGCAGTACCGATTCGCCCAGGATATTGACCAGAACAAATTCAATCGGTCGCTCAAAGGAGGTTCTCCATCGAATAAAGAAGTAATCCTCGACCGGGTTTGGATAAACGGCCCAGCTGAAAGTGTATGGTTCTGAGATAACGGAGCTTGACTCCTCCGTTAAAAACGAAAAGATTCCGCTGAAATCCCCTGTCCCAAAAGGAGATGAAGCAGCTACGCGCCAAAAGTAGGTGGTATTTACATCAAGAAGATCGATCGCCAGCTCGGGTTCATAAACCACAAAACTATGCTCGAGTGGCTGCATGTTTATATTTTTCGAAATCTGAAAGCTAAAGCTTCTGGCTGCAATAACCGGTTTCCAGGCGAAGTCGAGGTTTCTTGAAATCTGGCCTTCACTTTCATCTGCAGGCTCAAGCAATTCAGGCGTCACACAAGGCAGCCATGTTACCCGTCGGATCAGGTTGTGGGCAGACATGTTCGGGATACATAGCTCCTGTAAAACGGGGTTAAAATAGATATCAGCAGGACCGGAGAGTCCGTCAACCACGGTTTCAGTGATAGCTGACAAAGCCGGATTAAGTTTGAGTACGGCCTGTGAGCCCCAGCTTGACACATAATAATTACCACAATTATCAACGGCCAGTCCATCCAGGTCATCATGTCCGGTGTTCAAAAGAGTCGTTACCTGTGCTGTTGTCAGATCAGCCGCACGAATGGTTGCATTGTCTGCCCAGTAGCATGAAATCAACCTGTTGCGCATTTCGTCGATCAACAGTCCGTTAATTCCGGCCAAGCCGGTCAACCATTCGGTGTGGGTGTTATCCGAAAGCCTGATCCGGTGTACCTTTCCCTGGTTCATGTCGCCGGCATACAGCATGCCAGTGGATGAAATGGCCAGATCGTTGATGAAGGAGGCACCTTCAATCACTTTGGTAAAAACCCTTGCACCGTTTTCGAGGCTGAAACCCTCAATTTTTGTAACATCCGTTACATAAACAACACCATTGTAAATGCCCATTCCTTTGGGTGCGTTGATTCCGTTGTCAGCGAAAAGGCTCCGGGTCCCCGATGCCGCATCAACCGCAAGTATGAATCCCCCGCCCCCAACATTGGAAACGAGATAACGATTACCCGATGGGTCATAAATGACGCTTTCAGGTGAGGCATAATTTTGGGCGCTGAGAGAAAGGCTCATAAAAAAAGCCGCGATAAGCACGCTCAATTTATTCATGGCTTGCAGTTTAGGTAAGGATGGTAAAATTTAGCAAGATCCCGGCAAATCACCAAATTGGCAACTAATTATTTCAGCGCCTGGTTTCAAGCAATTCCAGGGAGCTGGGTTTCTGCTCATGGATCGTGAAACGCAGGGCCGTCCTTACCTGATGAAACCCCTGGTTGCCGGCGGCTCCGGGATTCATATACAAGAGATTGTTCCCGGCATCGTTCATAACCTTAAGAATATGTGAATGTCCAGAAACGAAAAGTCCAGGCTTTTGAGTCAGGATAAGCTCCTTTGCCCTGGCTGAGTAATGACCTGGATATCCCCCAATGTGAAGGATCAACACCGTCAATCCCTCAACGGTAAAAAGCTGATATTCCGGAATCCTTAACCGCAGTTGGTAATCATCAATATTACCAGAAACCGCGCGAACCACGGCCATCTGCTCCAGGTGGTCAATGATCCGCAATGACCCCACATCCCCGGCATGCCATATTTCATTGCAATCGCTGAAGAAGTCAAGTATGGCCGGATCAAGCCAGCCATGGGTGTCTGAAAGCAAACCGACTTTAACCATATCCAAAGGTAACCATGAAAGTTTATAACTTTAATGGCTTTATATGCCCTTGCAACCATGAACCTATTTTACCTTCCCCAACTCGGACCGGAGAATCTGGCACTCCTTACTCAGGAGGAGGCTGCGCATGCGCTTCAGGTTTTACGGCTTCGACAGGGCGATCAACTGGTGGTAGTGGATGGTCGTGGCACCTGGGCCGAAGCAGTCATAGAACAAATCCATGGAAAACAGTGCCAAATCAGCATTCATTCGAGAAAACCCGGGTGGGGTCTTCCGTCTTACGGATTACATGTAGCCATGGCTCCTACCAAACAGATCGACCGGTTCGAATGGTTCATTGAAAAGGCGACTGAAATTGGCATTACCAGCATCACGCCCCTTCTTTGCGACCATTCCGAAAGAAAAGAGGTAAAGCATGAGCGTCTTATGCGGGTTGCGGTTGCTGCCATGAAACAATCGATGAAAGCCTGGCATCCTACCCTTTTACCTATGACCCGGTTTGATGACTTCTTACTGAATGAAACCGAGGGAATTAAATGCATTGCGCACTGCAGGGAGGGAGAAAAGGAATCGCTCTGGAACGCGATCCAACCCACAAAGTCCACCACCATACTGATAGGCCCTGAGGGAGATTTCAGCCAGGAGGAGATCATGCATGCCATACAAGCGGGTTACCATCAGGTCAGTCTGGGCTACAGCAGGCTTAGAACAGAAACAGCCGGTGTGGTGGCCACTCACACCGTTACCTTGAAAAACGGCACGTGGTGACTGTTTAAGTCATTAAAATCAAACAAAATTCGTATATTGTTGGTCGCTGATCCTAAACTAATTGCATACAGCCATGTTAGGAAGGACCAAAAAAAGCCGGCAACTCGACATCTTCAATGTACCGATCCGCAAGTTCATTGATAATGGTCACGAACTGGTTTTAGCCGCCCAGGCCATCAAATGGGATCAACTCGAGAACAGGCTCAAACCCTATTACTCATCCCGCGGCAGGCCTTCCATTCCTCCCCGTAAACTGATTGGATTGATGATGCTTAAGACCCGGTACAACCTCAGCGATGAGAAGGTACTTAACATCTGGCTTGAAAATCCATACTGGCAGCTCTTCTGCGGGGAGATGTATTTCCAGAAGGAGAAGCCCTTCTCATCAGGAGAATTTGCACGATTCCGCAAAAGGATCGGTGATGAGGGCGATGCACTCCTGAGCACCATCCTGGCTGAAAACTTTGGAGAGCTGGAGGTAAAAACCTATCAAACCTACCAGGACCGCAGAAAAAAGTCATTCTGGGCCAGACTGTTATCCACCTGAACTTGATTTCGCATTCCGTGAACACAAAACTTGTCATAACACTTTTGCTGGCAGGCATGGCACCGCTGGCCTCCTGCAGCCCGACAAAACCATCTGAAATGGACCACACTCCCCAAGACCGAAAGCCCGTGGTAGCCGGTCAGTTTTATCCGTCTGAAAAACAAGAACTGACCAGAATGCTGGATGATCTGTTTGCCAAAGCCCAAAAGCCATCAGAAATCGGCCACGTCAGGGCTCTTCTTGTTCCGCATGCAGGCTATGTTTTTTCAGGTGGCGTGGCCGCATCGGGTTACATGCAGATCGATCCTGAAACCCGGTACGATCATGTTTTCATCCTTGCCTCATCCCACCGGGTAAGCTTCGGCAAAGCTTCGATTTACAATCAGGGTGATTACCTCACCCCCCTGGGAACGGTCAGGGTCGACCAGGAACTTTCCGGCCGACTCATTAAGGAAAATGAAGTTTTCACCTTTGACCCTTCCGCTCACAACCAGGAGCACAGCATTGAGGTTCAGTTGCCCTTCCTCCAGCACCATCTCAAGAAACCCTTCACCATCGTCCCGATCGTTCTCGGAACCCACCTTCCGGAAACCTGCCGGAAAATTGCAGAAGCGCTTAAACCCTGGTTCAACGAAAGAAACCTGTTCATCATCAGCGCTGACTTCTCGCACTACCCGTCATATGAGGAGGCCAACCGGGTTGACCAGTCAACGGCCAGGGCCTTCTGTTCAAACAGTCCCGAACAGTTCCAGAAAACCATACTTGCAAACGAGAAACTTAGAATTCCCAACCTGGCAACCAGCATGTGCGCCTGGCCTGCCGCCCTGACCTTGTTATATCTGACACAAAACCGTCCAGAAATAGAATTCCATGAAATCGAGTATAAAAATTCAGGCGACATCAGTCCTTATGGCGACAAGTCAGGAGTGGTCGGCTATTATGCAATATCTGTTACGCAACAAAAAAAACCTGCAGGAGAATCCACCTCCTTCGCATTGTCGATCAACGAGCAGGAGATGCTACTCGACATAGCCAGAGAAGCACTTGAATCACACCTGCAGAACAAAACCCCTCAAGGCATCGACCCGGATAAAATCACGCCAAATCTGAACAGAAAGCTGGGTGCCTTTGTCACCCTCAAGTCGGATGGAAAACTGAGGGGATGCATCGGCACCTTTGAACCGGATCAACCGCTGCACCGGATGGTGGCCTCACTGGCGGTTGAATCTGCCACCCGCGACAATCGTTTTCTTCCGGTTCAGGCCAGGGAGCTGAAAGAGATTCACATAGATATCTCGGTTCTCACCCCTATGAGGAAAATAGATAATATCAGCGAGATCATTCTTGGTAAACATGGCATTTACATTCGAAAAGGATTTCAGTCGGGCACCTTTCTGCCTCAGGTAGCAACTGATACGGGTTGGACCCTGGAGCAATTCCTGGGTCATTGCTCCCGCGACAAGGCCGGTATTGGATGGAACGGATGGAAAGATGGCGAGGTTTTTGTATATGAAGCCATCGTGTTCGAAGAAAAAGGGAAGCACTGATCCAACATGAGACCCTACCTCCTGGTTCCGATCGGCGTTACACTGCTGACGCTCTACTTCATTTCCTGGTTGCTCTCGGCAAGTGGAATGGCTGATAAAAACCTGCACCGGAAAATATGGAATTGGGGACTTCTGCTCGCATTTCTCACCACCATCATCCTGGGCATCCTCATGGCCGTTCAGGTCAACCTTAAACTCGAAATTCCAAAAACAGAAGAAATCCTCAGATGGCACGTCAATGCAGGAATTGCATTGAGTGTGATCGGGTTCTTTCACCTCTGGTGGCACCTTCCCTATTATCTGAAGAAGAGAAAGGATCAGGATCTCTCCAAAGCCGCAGGCGAACCACAGCAACCTGGAAGGCCCCCCCGGCTGCCTCTCTTCGCAGGCGTCATAGGATTCATCTCAATTATTGCACAGACCCTATTGATCAGGGAGTTCCTGACTCTTTTCTACGGAAATGAATTCAACATTGCGATCATCCTCTTCCTGTGGATGATGCTGACAGGACTGGGAGCCTTTGCCGGACTGCGAATGAAGGGAGAAAAAAACATTTCACCCTGGAAGCTGCTCCATTTGCTCGTTTACCTGCCTGTGCTCATCATTTTGCTACCGGGCATCCTAAGTCATCTGTTCATCCCTGCAGGTGTTGAGGCCGGTCCCTGGACCATGGTAATTGTGCTTTCGCTGACCCTCCTTCCCTTCTGCCTGTTGAACGGCTTCGCATTCACCTACGCCTCAAGAATTTATGGTCTTCGAGGGAGGAGTTCGCATAAAGTATACGGCTGGGAAAGCGGCGGGGGCCTTCTTGGAGGTGTGCTGGTCACCCTTTTGATTTTGAGTGGCTTCTCTAATCTTCTGCTATACCTGGTTTGTCTGGTGCCGGTTCTGCTACTGGTGCTGGTTGCCGGACTGCGTTCGGGAATGCGACCCTTGAGGGCCATTTCGCCGGTGGCCGGAATTCTTCTGCTGCCATTATCCATCCTTGTCCCCATTGAAGACAGCATAAAAGCGCTCCATTATCCAAACCAAGAGCTTGTATCAGAGACATTTGGCTGGACCGGGCATTCGGTAATCACAAGATCAGGAGAACAAATCAACCTTTACCAGAATGGAGTCCTGCTTGAAAGCCAGGGTGATGTTTTCAGAAACGAGGAGTTCGTTCATTTTTCTCTTTTACAGCGAAAGGAGGTTGGAAATATTCTGGTCATAGG
>CAYGOU010000008.1:0-7927 GCA_964351455.1 uncultured Porphyromonadaceae bacterium | reverse complement strand
GGTCATAGGTGGAACCTTTTCAAACCTGGTACATGAGATTCTAAAACATGAACCCACGATGGTTGACCTGCTGGAACCCGACCCCCGGGTCTCAGCGCTGGCCAGTAAAATCGGAATGTTACCTGAAGAAAACCGGATCAGGGTTTTGAACCACTCCCCTAACCAGTGGATCAGGATGCACGATGTTCAATACCGCTTTGTTCTGGTGAATTTGCCTGGTCCCCATACGCTTAACCTGAACAGGTATTACACGGATGCCTTTCTGAAGCAGATTTCAGGCATGCTTGAGCCTGATGCGGTGGTTGTTTGGGCACTGCCACCTGTGGCCAATTATCTTTCGCCCTCAGGTGCCCTTACGGTGGCTACGGTTTTCAGTACCGGAGCGCTCTTCTTTGACCACCGGATCATGCTTCCGGGTGAACATACCTACCTGCTCATGTCGCAGTCACCGCTGTCTGAAGACATTGAGCATCTGCTGTCAAAAAAGGATCTTGATAATCTCTATGTAAATCCCTGGTATTTTGACCCGTTTACCTTCGAATCCAGAATCCGCAACATCAAGGAGACCATTCCGTTTACCCGGGCTGTCAACACCCTTGAAAAACCGGAAGCTTTCAGGCATTATATTAACTGGTGGCTTGACCGCTTTAACTTTGGATCTTTTGCCTGGATTTTGCTTGTGATCCTCATGGCAGGAGGCCTTTTACTAACCTCAACCAGGCCCGGATTCAGCGGTATGTATATCATGGGTGTTGCTGGATCCGGAATGGAACTGACCTGCCTGCTTGCCCTGCAGATCTTTACCGGCTTCCTTTACCAATTGACGGGATTGATGATCGCCCTGTTCATGGCCGGACTCGCCGCAGGAAGCCTGATGGTCGCACCTTCAGGGTATGTATCAGCGCGTAAATCGCACCTCATGCATCTGCTTTTAATATCGCTGCTTGCTTTCATAACCGGCTGGATCATTCACGTAGCCGGTTCAGCCAGCTCATCCCCATTAATCTTTCCCTGGATCCTGTTCGTCATTAATTTTGCCGCCGCATTTCTGGTGGGTAGTTATTTCAGGGCCCAGGCGCTGTCGCTGCCATCAACAGGAGATCCTGGCGGCAAATTGTACGGGGTTGACCTTCTGGGAGCCGCCATGGGATCCCTCCTCATACCCCTGGTTTTGATTCCCGCAGCAGGATTGGTAAGCACCATGATCATACTGGCCTGCCTGGGACTGATCAGCCTGGTTACCGAAACCTTTCACCTCTCACGAATTCCAGCTGCTACATGAAAAAAAGAACCTTCATCGGAAGATGCCTTTTAATTTCAGGCGGAACCTGCCTGATTCCATGGGATCTTATATCCAATACCCAAACAGCATACGCCATGAATTCCCATAATCCAGCCAGCGGTGATTATCGCGAGGCCCTTTATTATCAAAGCACTCCGAGGGGCGTCAAATGCCTTATCTGTCCGAATGAATGCACCCTTAAAGATGGTGAATTGAGCGACTGCCGAAACCGGATTGCCAGAAACGGCAAACTCCATACGATGGCATACGGAAATCCGTGTGCCATACATGTTGATCCGGTAGAGAAGAAACCACTGCTCCATTTTCAACCCACCACCTATACCTTCAGCATCGCAACGGCAGGTTGCAATTTTGCCTGCCTCAATTGTCAAAATTGGGAAATCAGCCAGAAGAGTCCGACCGAAACCCGAAACTACGATGCTGCCCCGGCATCGGTGGTCGATGCCGCATCAAAACAGGGATGCCACTCGATCTCATATACCTACAGTGAGCCCATCACCTTTTACGAGTATATGCTCGACACCTCCAGGCTGGCCCGGGCGAAGGGCCTTAAAAACATCATGGTATCAAATGGGTTCATCAATCCGGATCCGCTGAAAGAGCTTTGTCATGTTCTGGATGCTGCAAACATCGACCTCAAAACCTTTGATCCGGATGTATATCTTAAACTTACAGGCGGCAAACTTGACCCGGTGCTTGAAACCCTTAAAATCCTAAAGGACAAGGGGGTTTGGCTTGAAATAACCAACCTGATCGTGCCGAGCTGGACCGATGATCCTGAAGTAATCAAAAAAATGTGTGTCTGGCTTTTCAATCATGGGTTTGCCGACACTCCCCTGCATTTCAGCAGGTTCCACCCGCAGTATAAACTCACCCGCTTGCCAGCCACTCCGTTGCAAACCCTGACCATGGCAAGGGATATTGCTCAGGAGGCAGGATTGCGGTTTGTATACATTGGAAACGTTCCCGGCACAGGGGGTGAAGACACCTTTTGTCCGGCCTGCAAAAAACTGCTGGTAAGACGCCGGGGTTTTACCGTTTCAGAAAACCACATCACCAAGGGAACGTGCAAACATTGTTCACAGGCAATACCGGGAGTCTGGGATATCTAGCAACCGCCTAATGCCTTTTTCTTTGCAGGCCGCTTAACCAGTGGAGGAACAGGGGATGCTGCCGGGGCATTCTCATTTGAAATCACTGCCCCACCGCCCAATGCAGCGCTTGCCGCCTTTCTGAAATCGTACCGGGCCCATTCTTCATCGGGACTCGTTGATGCAGGTGCTGTTGGATTCATGATGGTCTCAACCCAGTGGTTCAACCCGCCCTGTAAAACATAATTGTTTTCATATCCGAGTTGCCGGCAGATCATCCAGGCCTCATTAGCTTTCAGCGTTCCGTTCGAATAGAAAATGTTGATTTTAACATCCTGGTTTAGATAATCAATCCATTGCTCCGACAAAAGATCCGGAAGGGGAATATTCATGGCTCCCGGAAGACTGAATTTCTCAAACTCATCAGGATCGCGTACATCAATCAATTGCACCAGCGGATCCTTGTTGACCAGAAGATCGGCAAGTTCATCGGGACTGAAATACTGTACTTTACCATAAACCTCTGAAAGCATCTCGTTGGCCGACAGTTTATACGGAAGCGTTGTATTCTGAGGAACCGCGGCGATGATCAGTCCGAGTGCGACGACGGCCAATGACAAAATAATTCTTGGATTTTTCATCTCAAATTCGATTTGTATTAATACTCTTCCCGGGGGAACTTCTTCTCAGCCCATTCGGCAACATAAAACATTCCAATGGCAGCAAGGATCACTCCAAATGCCAGCAGTCCGTCAGATATTCCAAGAGACTGACTCAGTTTCGGATAGCCCTTGAAACCGGCCATGAAGAATTTTTCCCACAAGGCGTATCCTTCACCAAATATAAGAACCCCCACCAGCAGTCCGCCGATGAAAACCATTGCATCAATCTTACCGATCGCGGCTCCACAGAAACTGGTACCCGGACAGAAGCCACCCATGATGAATCCTGCACCCATAATCACCCCGCCTGCGATGGCAGAATGAAGAAAGGTGGGATTGACATAAACCATATTGAGGTCGATCCAGCCGAAAAGACTCATAAACAGCAGTCCCAGCATAGCCGTAATGGCCGCGGTAAAAAAGACCTTCAGCACCACGGTATCATAACCGTAGAAAACCCCCGCGAGCTTTCGGCTCGAAGAAAAGCCGCTGCTTTCAAGAACAAATCCAAAGCCGATCCCGATGATGAAGGCAATCAGCAGATTGACATCGGGAGAGATTATTTCATTTACAATAAGTGGTCCCATGTTATATCCAGTTTTTTCTGAAGAAATAAGCCAAAGCGAAGGCAGTGCCAAAAATCGCCGCCATGGTAATAAAACCTCCCAGAGACAGCACGGCCATGCCACTCAGGGCAGATCCGCTGGTGCATCCTCGCCCGAGTTGTGATCCGAATCCGAAGAGAATTCCGCCAATGGCTGCAAAAATCAACCGCCGTCGTGAGGTGATGCGGGGATGATGCTCAACCTTGAGTTTTAACCGTCCTGCAAAGGCTCCGGAGAGGAACCCCCCTACCACGACACCCAACATCTGGAAAACGAGCCAGGCCTTCATTGGCTTGGGATGCTCTTCAAGATACTCGCTGTAAAAGGCCGACTTCTGGGTATGAGCCGGGGCAACAGCAGTCATGCCTGAAACGATTGCGCTTTTAACCGCACCGCTGGCACCCAAACCCCTTCCTGAGAAGTAGTTTGCAGCCAACAGCACCAGTCCCAGCAACACTCCACCCAAATAGGGGTTGAGATAGCTTCCCGGCCGGTTTAACATTTTACTTTTCATAAGATATGCTTATTGAATTTCTATTTAATACAACCATCTGCTCTCCTGGCCGGCAAATGCCAGAATGAACCTAAGCAGGATTCCGCCCATCAGCACCAGAATTGCCGGAAGGTAAGAGGGAATGCGGATCCTGAAAAGCTCCATAATCTCGAGAATTGCAGGCAGAACCAGTCCTAGGCCGACCACAAAAACCCAGAACGGAGCTGTATAGGGACCGCCAAGGAAGAGATTGGCTGCATCAATCTGCACCTGGGTGCTTGCCAGGAAACCCATGAACATGTGAACGATCAGGAAAAGCTCAATCACGATCAGCATCAGGTCAACCCTGGCGAACATAAGCCTCTCTTGATGATCCCTTGAGAGCAGTATAACTGTTGCGGCCCCGGTTGAAAGTCCGGATACAAGGAAAAGCGGACCAAGAATTGATGTATTCCAAAGGGGCCGGGCGTTGAAGGCAGAAAACAATATCCCGGTGTAAACGCCAAGAATGATGGCGTAAACAATGGTCACCCAGGCAAGTGGAACCTTGTGCCTGACAAAAAAGGCCTCTATTTGCTTTACCCATTGAAACTTCCAATCCCAATGGGGAAAAATCTCCCGGATGTTCATTGCGGCCCAGATAAAGGATATCGGAGTGACGATCATCAGGGTCCAGGCTCCCCATGACATTGGGGATTGCAGGCGAACGGTGGTATAAAGCTGCCAGAAGAAAGGCTTATGCTTCAAATCCAGGAAAAGGGCGATCAGGCCCAGAATCAGCAAAGCAGGCACCAGAAGGGTCGCCTTTCTGACAGCCGTCGGGTATTCCTTTTCCTTTCCCCTGATTACCATGAATGCGGCAAAAAAGAGAATTCCGGCCGCAAGCCCCCCTAGGAAAAGGTAGAGCGGGATTTGCCAGTGCCAGATATGAAGCGTGGGATCGATGTTGGGGTTCATCCTGCCACTGACAATGATTTCTTCTCTCATAATCTATGCAAGATTTGTTTAGATAAGGAAATAGAGTTTGGGGTCGGTTCCCGCCTCCGGAATCAAGGTCTTGTATTTGCGCATCTTCAGCACCACCGACACATCGCTTTTGGGATCGTCAAGATCGCCGAAATACATGCACTTGGTCGGACAGGCCGCCACACAGGCTGGCTGCTGTCCGTTCCTGACCCGGTGAATGCAAAAGGTGCACTTATCGACATATCCTTTGGGATGTGAGTAGCGGGCATCATAAGGACAACTGGCAATACAGGCGCCGCAGCCTATGCATCGGCGCGGTGTGACAAGCACAATGCCGCCATCGCTGTAATGACTGGCACCGGTCGGACAGCACCTTACGCAGGGGGAGTTCGCACATTGATTGCAACGCTCTGACCTCAGTTCAAGCTCAAGTTGAGGATAGGTACCATCGGTAACCTCCACCACCCAGTCACGACAATACCCGATGGGAACATGATTCTCAGTCTGACAGGCTACAACGCAGTCGCTGCATCCCACGCATTTCAGGGTATCAATGGCCATTGCATATCTCATGACGTTACCTCCTCAGGATTGATGATGAATGTCACAAAGTTGCCACGCATACCGGTACCTCCCATAATGGGATCAACCAAAACTTTTGTGATCAGGTTCGTATCACTGGCTCCCTTTCCGTAGGCGCGGGTCAGCTTCTTCTGATCATGTCCGAATCCATGAACCATGTAAACCGAATCCCACCGGATCCGCTCCGTTATGCGCACTTTGATCGGAAACTCCGAACGCTTGCCATCCTGGTTGACCAGATGCACATACTGATCGTTTTGGAGTCCCCAAAGATTGGCAACCCTGGGATTGACCCAAACTGAATTTTCATCCATCAGATCGGTCAGGTTTGGATTGTTCGCGGTGCGGCTGAAGGTATGCATGGGTGCCCTGCCGTAATTGAGCCGGTAGTAACCGGCCGGAGGCTCCTCGTGAGCAGTGTATTTGGGCAGCGGGTCAAATCCCTCCTGAGCAAAAATGGATGAGTAGAGCTCAATCTTTCCGGTGTTTGTAAAAAACTCGGGTTCTTCACCAGGTGCGAAATACAGGTCATCGTAAGTGCGGTCAAAGGTTTTAACCCCAATGCGCTGCATCTCCTCAAGACTGCTTCCCACCTGTTTTAGCTGCCAGTCGAGGCACTCCTCAATATCCTTCCACTGAAAATAATCCTCAAGTCCGAGTCTTATGGCCAATTCGCGAGCCATCCACCATGCCGGCTTAGTGTTGTAAAGCGGCTTCATGGCGGGCATTCTGAGTGCCAGCTGCGGCTTGCGGTGCGGTCCGGTACGCACTGAATCATAGCGTTCCAAATAGGTGCATTCCGGAAGAATCACGTCGGCATAGCCGGTGATCTCCATCGGCATGGTATCGATGACGACCAGGAGATCCAGCGCCTCAATGGCCTTGATGGTATTCGCCTGGTTCGGCAGCGTCTCGATCAGGTTCGTGCCGTTCACGATCCATGCCTTAAACTGGCAATGCAGGCTGGGATCAGGAACCGTGGCGTCACAGACACCGTTTGCAAGTACCGTGTCTGCCAGCTTGTACAGGTCAGGAAACTCACTCCTCCAGGTTCTTCGGGGAGTGGGATACTCCGGATGGGGGTACTCAGGAAGCTCAAGCGTCTCGGGACGGTAAAAACCTCCCCTACGCCCCCACGATCCCAGAAGGGCATTCAGGATAGCCACCGCCCTTAAGCGCTGGGTATCATCACCATACCAGACAACATGTCTCCCCGGATGAACAATCACAGCGGGTGAAGCATAAGCCATCTCCCTGGCCGTCTTACGGATCACATCCGGGTGGATGGTGGTAATGCCATAGGCCCACTCCGGAGTCATGTTCTTCACATGCTCTTTTAAGTATTCGAATCCATAGGTATGCTTTTCAACATACTCATGGTCATATATGTCCTCCTCAACAATCACATGAATCCAGGCCAGCAGCAAGGCGAGATCCGTGGCGGGCTTGATGGGCAACCAGTACTTTGACTTACTCGCGGCTGTTGAATACCTCGGATCCACCGTAATGATGGTGGCTCCCTTGTCAATGGCATCTGACATCTCCTGAACCTGCCCGTTGTGCATGTTCTCACCAAGGTGGCTTCCGATCAGAACAAGGCATCGGGTATCACGGATATCGGTGCGCTCGGGACTTTCAACCCCCTCACCAAAAGTGGCCTGAAAGGCAACTTCCCTGGGACCACGACATTGGGCATACGAAGGAGCTGCAATGTGGGGCGAACCAAAAGCTTTTAGCAGGTGTCCGAAATACTTACCGCCCGAACCATGGGTAAAGAGGGCTATGCATTCCGGTCCGTGCTCTTCAGCAATAATCTTAATTTTCCCGGCGATATAATCAAAAGCCTCTTCCCATGATGCCTCCCTGAAAACCTGCTTGCCATTCTCCTGGCTTCGGATCATGGGACTTTTCAAGCGGTCAGCATCGTTGTACATCCCCACTCCTCCTGTACCCCGCGGACAAAACCTGCCGTTGCAGTTGAGATCCTCATCGTTGCCAATCAGCTTCCAGAGCTCCCCGCGGTCATCCTTGTAGGCCCATCCCGCACATTTCCAGAAACAAATTTCACAATAGGTCGGAGTGCGCCTCATCTGCTCAAAAAGCTCAAGCTCCGGTACATTGCCGGCACCCGACAGGGCCCTCACCACCGGCACTCCGGCCGCCATAACCCCCACCCCGGCTGAAGCAATCCTGATAAACTCCCTTCTGTTAACCATGTATTATAT
>CAYGOU010000007.1:0-26579 GCA_964351455.1 uncultured Porphyromonadaceae bacterium | reverse complement strand
TGTGGGGGTGAGGGAGAAGCTCTCTTTTCAGATGATGAAAAGAGGGTTTTTTTTGCTTTTATGAAACCCCTTCGTTATCTTTTAATCGTTCAATTGATTAAAATATAAACACCATGACCCAAGCCAGTGATTGTTGCGCAAAATTTGACCCCACCCCATATGAGGATAAAACCCTGGAGTGGAAAGAGAAGCCCTTTATCAAGGAGAGCATGCCCACCTTCATGCACATGCCCTACCCTGGAAAGTTCGGGAAGGTGGTGGGCCGCATGTGGAAAAAGATTGATGCAGCCGGGGTAAGGCCCGAAAACAAAGATTTTGTGATGTTATGCTGTGACCCCACCCCGTGGCGTAGCGAACTGTTTATCACCACCACCGGCAGCGTTCCGGATGCCGAAAACGTCACGCTTTCAGGAAATTTCATGACCCGTGTGTTTGACGGTCCCTTCCGCGACATCCGAAAATGGGTGGGAGAGATGCAGAATTGGGTTGCCTCCGAAGGAAAGAAGATGGATAATCTCTACTTCTACTATACCACCTGTCCGAAATGTTCCAAAAAGTGGGGGCATAACTACGTGGTGGGATTTGCCAGGGTATCCTGACCCTTCTGAGGGTTTTTCGGTTTCGATTGCTGCCCAAGAACATCCGGTTTTTCGGGTATTTTCCCTATTTTGCAACACTTTATTAATGTTGTAAGCAAATCCTTTGATTCGATGAGAAAACACCTACTTCTTGCAGTTGTCATGCTACTTGCCGGAACCATGCTTCCGGCACAAAGTTTTCAGAACCTTACTGAAAAAGACTACGCCTCGTACCCGCATTATGCTGAGATGATGCTGGATCAGTCTGTCAATTTCTATGAAACCCAGAAAGCTTTCTATACCTACTGGAAAGACCGGATACCGTCCCGCGGAACGGGATACAAGCCATTCAAGCGCTGGGAATACTACTGGCAGACACGCATCAATCCGGATGGTTCTTTTCCGGAGCCCGACCGTGTATTTCGCGAGTTCATGCGGTACCAGGAGGAAAACCTGGTGAGTGACCGGTTTAAAGCCGGCAATCCTGTATGGGAAGAGATGGGTCCGAAAACCCGCCAGAATTACGGAGGATATGTCGGGGTCGGAAGGATCAATGCCATTGGATTTGATCCGGTTGACACCCTGACCATTTACATCGGAGCTCCTTCAGGGGGTTTCTGGAAAACCCACGACGGCGGAGTATCCTGGGAGACCACCACCGACCATTTGCCCACTCTGGGTGTTTCGGCCATTTATGTCCATCCCGATAACCCCGATCGCATCCTGATCGGAACCGGAGACCGCGATGCCGGAGATGCACCGGGGATGGGCACCATGCTCTCACTCGACGGAGGTGTCAACTGGGAATTCCACAACAACGGCATGGGGAACGTAAAAGTCGGAATGTTCGCAATCAGCGAAACCGATCCCGACTTCATACTTGCCGCTTCGAGCGGAGGCGTATTCAAAACCACCGATGGGGGTGCAAACTGGACCAGAACCTCTCCCGACCAGTCTAACTTTAGGGATGTTAAGATGAAACCTGCGGATCATACAGTGGCCTATGCCACCTCAAACACCGGTTTTTACCGCAGCGAAGACAGTGGTGGAACCTGGACCCGCATCGGAACAGACCAGGGTCTTACCGCACCCGGACGCAAGGTTATCGGGGTAACCCCCGCCAACGACAGTCTGGTTTACATCGTTTCGGGAGGCGGTCCCTTTGAGGGCTGCTTCCTTTCAAGGGATTTCGGACAAACCTTCACGCTTCGTTCAAATTCACCAAACATCCTCGGCTGGGCCTATGAAGGAACGGATGACGGAAGCCAGGCCTGGTACGACCTCTTTCTCTTTGCCGATATCAACAATCCCAATGTGATCATCGTCGGGGGCGTCAACATATGGCGCTCTGATGATGGTGGCGTAACCTGGGCCATTAAGGGCCACTGGTGGGGCGATCGTACCAATGAGGTGCACGCCGACCATCACACCATTGACCGGAATCCCCTTAACAACCGAGTTTACATTGGTAACGACGGGGGGATCTATTATTCCGACAACCTGGGCGACACTTGGACCGAAATCAGTGAAGGACTAGGCATCGGCCAGATTTATCGCCTCGGTGTCAGTAACACCAACCGCTATAAAACGGTGACCGGTTTTCAGGATAACGGAAGCGCCACCTGGATGGGCACCCATTGGCTCAACACCGGCGGAGGCGACGGCATGGAGTGTGTCGTGGATCCCTATGACGATCGTTACAGCTACACCTCCATATATTACGGAGCCATTACCCGGTGGATCAATAATGCCACCACCAGAAGAGTCGCAGGTGAAAATACCGGCGGAATCACCGAATCAGGTGCCTGGGTGGCCCCCTTCTTCATAGCTCATGACGACCCCAACGTACTGGTGATCGGAATGAAAAACATCTGGATGACCACCACAGTAAAGTCGCAGGGAACCATCAGCTACACCAAGCTCTCGAACAATCTGGCCGGCAGCAACAGCCAGAACATGTCTGAACTGGAGCAGTCTCCAGCCGATTTCAACATTGTTTATGCTGCCCGTGGTGATGGTAAGTTCTTTCGCACCGACAACCTCAGGGGAAACACCACCTGGAACGACCTGACATCATCGCTCCCAAGCCCGGGAACGGTCTCCTATATAGAGACTCACCCCTATGATCCTTTCACCGTTTACATCGCCCACAACAACAAAATTTTCAAATCCACAGATAAAGGAGCCAAATGGGTAAACATCTCAGGATCACTGCCCAACATTGCAATGAACACCATTGTCTGTGATAAAACCAGCGACGAGGGTATTTACGTTGGATCCGATGCCGGTGTGTATTACATTGATGCAACTCTTGAGGATTGGGTGCTTTTCGGAACAGGGCTGCCCTATTCTGTTGAAGTCAGCGAGCTCGAAATTTATTATGACCGTAACGACCGTGCACAAAGTCGGCTCAGGGCATCAACCTACGGCAGGGGTATGTGGGAAACTTCGCTTTTCCCCTCAGATCTTGTTCTGCCTCCAAGTATTCTCACCGCAACAGTGCATGCAGATTACATTACCCTCGATTGGGCTCCACCCTTCTATGTTCAGACGCTGACCAGTTACCGTCTTTACCGCAACGGAGAAATGATCGCCACCCCATCGTCAAATTCGTACGACGATGATGACATTGAAGAGGATGTAACCTATGTCTATACGGTAACCGCTGTTTACGGGGGCACGGGTGAATCCCGTCCATCAAACGAAGCCACTGCAACTTTGGTAGGTCCCATCGAGCTTGATTATGCCCAGGGTTTTGAAAAGGGCAATGCCGGATGGAGTGCCAAAAACACCTTTGAAGGGTGGAGGCACGGCACCAAGGAGGAGCTGGGTATCGGAAGCAACGATACCAGGTTTTTTGGAATCAACAGCTACAGTGCAGGCAACGGTATTCATGTTACCGACTATCTGCACACCCCTTCAATCGACCTCAGCATGCACAAGGGCAAGACCATCACTCTGAAGTTCCTTTATACCCTCAGGGTTTACAGAACCTATGATAAACTGAGTGTTCATTACCGTGTTTCACCAGACAGTGCCTGGGTGAAACTTGCCGATCTGCCCAAGCCAAGCATAACCGATTGGAAATGGGATCCCTATGAAATCAACCTCCCTGAGGCAGCTCTGGTCAACGGCACACAGATAGGATTCTTCTACGATGATTCAAGGCAGTTGGCCTGGGGAGCCGGCATCGATGACGTGGAGCTTTTCCACAACACCACCTCCGTCTTCACCCTTGAAAACAGCCTGGAGGTCAGTATTTTCCCAAATCCTGCCGTGGATTATCTGGATATCCGGATTAACCGTCCCATGTCGGGAACCGTTGAGATCAAACTCTTCACACTGACAGGACAAACGGTTATCAGGGAAGAGGTCAATTCAAACGGAACAGAATTCAGTCACCGACTGAACCTCTCCGACCTGGCTTCCGGGGTGTATCAGGTGCAGGTGACCGCCGGAAACGGAACCTGGAAAGACAAGGTGAGTGTTAAGTGACGAGTTACGAGTGACAAGTGAAGAGTTACGAGTGACAAGTGACGAGTGACGAGTGACGGTTTGTCACATGTCACTCGTCACTCTTCACTCTTCAACATTCCGCGAACCGGCTCAAGCGAACCATCCGTTTGAGCCGGTTCGATTTTCAGCAGGTGGGCAAGCAGGGAGTATAGGTTCACGTTCTCAAAGGCTGGCTGGAGATAACCCCTGCGAAATGCCGGTCCTGTTGCATAAAAAATGGCGTGCATGTCGGGGTTCTGAGGGTCATAGCCATGGGTACCGGGAGAGGGTTCGCGTTTTCGTTTTTCAATTTCGACACCCCATCCCGCATCCGCCTCAACCACCAGGTCGAAGATGCGCTTGTGGGTTCCATAGTGGTAATGAGCTGGCAGCCGATCCTTATGCCATACTTTCAGATGAGGCACATTTGACAAGGCTCCAAAAACCGAATCGCTTTGCCCGGGTGCCGGCTGCAGGATCCAGACGGGGTTACCTCCAGCTATATTTGCCAACTGTTCATTGCGAACATAATCGGTCAGATAAATGGTTTGTCCCGGAGGTATATAACCCATTCCGTGATCCGAAGTAACGATAAAATTGATGCTGATCGAGAGCTCTTTCTCAGCCTGCCTGACCCTGTTGGCAACCACCCCCACCAAACTGTCGAGGTGTTCAAGCATTGAGCGGGTTTCGGGGGCATCGGGACCAAAATTATGTCCTGTTCCGTCGGGCTCCTCAAAATAGAACATGAGTAATTGCGGTCGCATTTCTTCCGGAAGGTAAAGCCACGATACGACAGAATCGATTCTAGTTGAGAAAGGGATCTGATCATCAAAATACTTTCGTCTTGAAGGTTTGAAATACTGGTCGGTTTCGGTACCTACCCAGAAGAAGGATGCCGCCCTGACCCCCTGCCGCCCGGCAGTGACCCAGATGGGTTCGCCTTCCCAGAACAATGAATCCTGCACCATCATGCGGTTTCCCATGGTAAAGCGCTTATCCAGGTCAGGGTCGTAAAAACTGTTCTGCACTATGCCGTGATGATCGGGATAGAGCCCGGTTGCCATGGTATAGTGATTCGGAAAGGTCTTGGTGGGATATGCCGGGATGATGGCCTCTGCCTTCACTCCGGTTTTAGCCATTTTGGCGAGATTCGGCATGTTTGCCATCGAGGGATAATCCCACCTGCATCCATCGATAGAGAGGATGACGACGTATGGTTTCTCAGAATTCTGGTGTTTTTGGCTGCATGACGAAGCTATGAAAACAAGCAAAATGAGAGGCACTAGACGAAGATTAGGCATGGGCGACCGTTTTTTATGATGGATGAATTAACGGAAAAATAAAAGAGTCAAAGGGTTAACCGGGACCTAAGGTAACGAAAGATGAATAAATGAAAATGCCCTGCTGGAACAGGGCATTTTCATTAAGTCAGAATAGGGTTAGAAGGCGTAGCGCAGTCCGATCTGTGCCATCCAGCGTGATGCACGGATACCGGAGTCGTCAACGTTGTAAACACTCTTGGGCTCCTTAAATTCGAAGGTGGGAGTGGTTCCGTCTGCGGCAAATCCCTTGAAGGAGATCACCTGCATGGCGTTGTTGGAAGCGAAGAATTTCGGTCCCCATGCCGGGTTGATCAGGTTGGCCAGGTTGAATACGTCAAAGGTGAGCTGAAGCTTGTGCTTTGTCCCACCGGCGGTAACATAAATATCCTGGGCAATCTTCAGGTCGATCATGTGTTCGAAGGGAGTGCGGGCGCCGTTGCGGGCAGCGTACTCACCGCGGTGCTTGCTAAGGTAGCGGTCGTTCTCAATGAAAGCGTTGAGTGCCTCCCACTGAGCGTCGGCCGTTTCGGCATTGGCAAACACAATCTGATCTTTGGATTCAGGAATGAAAATCAGGGTCCCTTCATTTTCACGACCCCATCCGTTCAGACCCATTCCACCGTTAACATTTGAGGCGAAGTCATCGTAGATGTATGAGAAGGGCATTCCCGACTGACCGTTGTAGAAGACGCTGATGGAGGTGCTTGCATGCTTCAGGTAATCGATCTGGTAGGTCAGGTAGGCAAGGAACCGGTGGCCAAGATCAAAGTCTGAAATGCTCAACTCAAGATTGTTGAGTCCATTGACATACTCCATATACCTCCACTGCGAAGAGTTCTGGGAGGAGGTTGCATCGTTGAGCGCCATCGAACGTCCGTAGGTATAGGCTACGTTGGCTGCAAAGCCATTTTGGAAGGGCTTTTCAAGAGAAACGGTGAAGTTATAGGTATATCCCTTGTTGGTGTTGGCACCCAGAATGATGCGGTCATAAGTGGCATCAATCTTCTTGGTATTGTCATAATAGGAACGGGTATCGGCACCGGTCAGATCGCGAACAGGATCGGGATTATAACTCAGGTTGTAATACATCACGTTATTAAGGGTCTTGGTGAACATGGCCTCAAGGGTTCCCACTACGCCCCATGGAAGTTTCTGGTCAAACCCGATGTTGGCACGGAACATCTGGGGATACTTGAAATCAGAAGCGAAGATGTCCATTTGTCCTGATGGAACACGGGCAGTGGCTCCCAGGTCGGTGGCTTCATACTGCTGATCATACTCGGGGATGAATCCGATCGAGTCTTTGCGGGCTGAGAAACCGCCAACGATAACCCCACTGTTGGTGTAGGCACCACCCGGCCATACCAGGGGAAGACGGCTGGTGAAAATACCGATACCCCCGCGAATCTGGGAGCTCTGGTCACCGGAAAGGTCATAGTTAAAACCTAAACGGGGCGAAATCATCACCTGAGGCTTTGGCATTTCACCTGCCTTTGCACCCATCATATCCCAACCGGCGGCCTCAAGTTTTGGAATGGTCTCTTCATTGAACTTGGTGTTCTCAACCGGCGGGGTCAAGAAAATCGGCATGTCAGCCCGAACCCCGAAGGTAAGTTTGAAATCGTCAGAGGCCTGAAATTCATCCTGAACATACACGCCAAGCTGAAGCATGTTGAAATTGGCAGCTGCAAGTGATCCGTCTCCGGTGATATCATCCACCAGCGAATAGTAACGGGTGTAGTTGAAAGCCTTGTTGTTGTAAAAGTCGGCCAGGCTGTTGTACTGATAGTAACCATAATTCTGGCGGACAAAAAGGTTGTAAACCTTGGCAATTTCATTGGAGGTTCCGATGGTAATGGTGTGTTTGCCCTTGTAGATGCTGAGGTTATCGGTCAGGGTAAGTGACTTCTGGGTCAGCATGTTCCCGGTTGAAAACTGTTCAGAACCAAAGTTGATTGAACCGCTTCCGTCACGGATGTTTACAGCAGGAAAATCCATCCCCATGGGATCCCGGTCATCATACACATCGGTATAAACCACCATAAGGCTGTTTGACATGCCTCCGAAGTTGGATTTCAATTCGGCCGTGGTTGAATTGGTCCGGCTGGGGAAATAGATCCCGCCGTTACCAAAGTTGATGGAGCTTACAGAAGAATTTGAAGGACTGAATGATTTGTGATCGGTGAAGCTGTGACGAATCATCAGCTTGTGAACATCGCTGATGTTCCAATCGATCCTTGCCATGAGCTTGTTTGACTGCAGCTGGCGTACGTTGTCGGTAAAGCTGCCGGGGTCGTAATCGTAGGTATTACGGAGATAATCAGCCAGGGCATTCAGATCGGCCTCACTGGAGGCTCCGTTGTATCTGCTGAACTCAAAAGGACTGGGAGTCTGGTCTCTTTGAACCTCGCCATTGAGAAAGAAGAACACTTTGTTCTTGATGATCGGTCCGCCCACCCTGAAACCTGAGGTAACAGCATTGAAGTCGGCCAGCGGTTTTCTCATTTCGGCAATCTCCTCCTTGGTCTTATCTTTGGTGTCAAGGGAGACCAGTGGGGTTTTTCCGGAAAGCTTTTCAGTACGCATAAAGCCATAAACAGAACCAGAAACCTGGTTGGTTCCGCGACGGGTTACGGCGTTGATGGAGGCTCCGGCAAAACCATTGCTGCGAACATCATAGGGAGCGATTGTCACCTGAAATTGCTCGATAGCATCCATTGAAATTGGGGTACCAAAGGTTTGACCTCCGTTTACACCGGAGGCTGCAAGTCCGAACAAATCATTCTGGGCACCCCCATCGATCAGCAGGGAGTTGTAACGGTTGTTGATCCCGGCGATGTTGATGGCTCCGTTGTCGTCAACAGAAGCCTGGGGAGTCAGACGGGTGAAGTCGGTCAGGTCACGTCCCACAGAGGGCATGGCCTCAATGCGGTCGATCTGAAGTATGGTTTCTGCACCGGTACGGTTTCCGTCAAAAACGTTCCGTCCGCTTCTGAGTCCAACTACCGCAACTTCTCCAAGGCGAACCTCGGTGGTTTGCAGGGCAACGTTTACCTGGTAGTTCTGACCAAGGGTCAGAAAAATGCCCTCTCGCGTCCAGGCCTCAAAACCAATGAAGGTCACCTTAAGGGTGTAAGGACCACCCACATCCATGTTCGGCAGCCTGAAGAAACCACCGTCGTCGGTGATGGCCCCGAACTGGGTTCCGGTTGGAAGATGAACGGCGACAACAGTGGCACTGGGCAGCACCTGTCCGTCGGGTTTGATAACCTTTCCGTTCATACCGGAAGTGGTCACCTGTGAGTACACATTCCCTGAAAGGAAAATGCCCACAGTCAGCAACAAGAGTAATTGAGTCAATTTTCTCATAAAACAAATTTTTGGTTATGATTAGAAGTTACACAAAATACAGATAATGAGCATATTATAATCCCTGAGCCAGAGACTCAATGGATTATCTAAGAAATCTCTTTTTACAAAAATAGTTGTACGCACCAGAAAGGCTTTTTCAACATCTTACGAACAAATTGCGGTGCAAATATTGAAAACTCCAGCTATTTTTGTGGATAATCTGTTTTAAGTTATTGTAAATTGTACTTTCGTTTGTTAATATCTCTGTCAATGAAAGCTATACGGAATCTTATACTGTTGGTAATGTTGGCCTTGGGGTCTGGCGGTTGCCTTAAAGGCCCGGGCGAAGGTGGCACCTCCACAATCATCGGAAAGGTGTTTGCATACGATTACAATCTTGAGATGGATAACCTGAGGGCCAGCTACTATGCCCCCGATGAGCGGGTGTATCTGGTTTATGGTGAGGATAGCATCTTCAGCGACGACACCCGGACCAGTTACGACGGATCCTACCGCTTCGACTATCTAAGGCCGGGAACCTATAAGGTTTTTGCCTACTCCAAGAACCTGCAGACCCGTCTTCCTCCCGACCTAGCGGTGATCAAGACTGTTCAGATCATGTCGGATCATCAGCTGATTCTTGTTGAAGACATTGAAATAGTCAAATAACGCCGATATGAAAAGCATTATTCTCTCAGCGCTTATCCTGTTTCTGATCGGATCGGTCTCGTTTGCTCAGACTCTTAGTAAAAAAGAGATCAAAGAATTGGGGCTTTCTTCAATCGCTGAGTACGAAACCGACCTGCGCGACAGAAGGGCAAAAGAACAACTCGAGTCTTTTACCCGCTACAACAAGGATGGTGAGGTGATCGAAATCAAGGAAATCGACAATACAGGACTCGTGATTCTGCATGAGAAATATGAATATGATTCAGAGGGCAGAAAAATCGTTGAAGAGCGCTACAATCCGGATGGGACGCTGAACCGGAAGCATGTCTATTCCTGGAAAGGGAAACTACGTACCGAGCGGAAGACTTACGATGCCAAGGGAAAACTGATCATTGAGAAAAGATACGTGTACGAATACCACCAGAAGTGACCACCCGGGAAATCATAACCCACCTGGATTCATTCAGTGGGATCTCCCTCGAAGAGATGGATGGGGTCAAACTTATGACCCGGAGCGATGTAAAGTATCTCTGTCACATCGATCAGCTGCCTGCCATTCTTGAAGCGGCTCGTGATCATTACCAGGTTCTTGAGCACCATAATCGCAGGCTGCTGGGTTATGAAACCCTTTACTTTGACACAGCCGACAACGAAATGTACCGGAAACACCATAACCGAAAAAGAAACAGGTACAAGGTAAGGGTCAGGGAGTATCAGGCATCCGGGGAGTTTTTTCTTGAAGTCAAGTATAAAAGAAATACCGGGGTAACCCAAAAGGTTCGCATGCCGGTAAATCCTGACAGAGATATAATGCAACCCGAAGCTTCACGATTCATCGCAGAACACTCGGAGTACCGGGCCGAGGCGCTCGAACCAAGGCTTTTTTCGCAATTCCAGCGCACCACCCTGGTCAGTATTCCCCTGGTTGAGCGAATAACCATTGACATCCTTCCGAATTGGTTCATCAACGGACTCCACGTTGAGCTGCCCTATCTAGTGATCATGGAACTAAAGGGACAAAAGTTCACAAATACCTCAGGATTCGGAAAAATACTGCGGGAAGCACGCATACAGCGTAAGCGCCTGAACAAGTATTGCACCGGTGTAAACCTTCTCTATCCGGAGGAGAAACACAACCGGTTCAAGGTAAAAATGTTACATTTGAAAAAACTGGATAAAAGCAAACAATATGCTCACCATTTTACCCCATTTGCTTGACACACTGCCTGGCTGGATCCAGGTGGCAGAGGAGGGACTCGAAGCAGTCAGATTATTCGGAGTCAAACTGATCAACCCCGAAGATTTCTATCCCCTGGTCAGCCGCTTCTTGCTCAACCTAGTGGTTGCAATCATCCTGATACGTTTCCTGTACTATCCATCATCGAAACGCAAGGATTATTTCTTCATCTATTTCATGGTCAGCTCCGTGGTTTTTCTGGTATGCTTCGCCCTGGAGAACCTGAATGTGCAACTAGGCTTTGCCCTCGGGCTTTTCGCAATTTTCGGCATTCTCAGGTACCGGACAGACACCATACCCATCAAGGAGATGACCTACCTCTTCATCATGGTAGGTATTGCCATCGTAAATGCCCTTTCAGGATCAAAAGTGAGTTATGCAGAGTTGCTGTTCACCAACCTCGCCATCATTTTACTGACATGGTACCTTGAAAAAGTATGGATGCTAAAAAAGGAGGATGTACTTGAACTGGTTTACGAGAAAATTGAGAACGTTCATGCCGGTAAAGAAGAGGACCTCATGCAGGATCTGAGAATCCGGACAGGCCTCGACATCTACCGTTTTACCGTTTTACGCATCAACTACCTTCGTGATACCGCCAGGATCAGAATCTTTTACCGGAAACCGGATCCCGCAGCCATTAAAACTGCAGAAAACAAGTAAACATGTATTCATCGCCAGGCGTCTTAAGGTTGCTGATGGTCAGCCTCCTGCTGGTCCTGCCATTGACCCTTACCGGACAGGAGCAGGATTTCCAGATCTGGAGCCGCTTTGCCCTTAAGTATGACGCCAGCGCAACCACAAGGTTATACATCGAGGAGGAGTTCAGATTCAGAGAGAACGCCCAGCGCCTTGACAAGAATCACACAGAGTTCGGAATAGCACAGGATTTAACAGATCGTTTCAGAATCGGAGGCTTTTACCGTTTTATCAACCTCAGGGAAATTTCAGGTCTCAGCAACAACAGGCACCGTTTTGCCATTCAGGCCTCATACGATGTTGACCTGGCTCCATGGACCCTGTGGGTCAGACCACGCTTTCAATCCACATTCGGCTCAATCAGGCACTCCGCCGACTGGAACATCCCTGAACTTTACCTGCGTACCGAGGCCGGAATCTCAAGGCGACCCAAAGGCAACAAAATCGAATATCACGCTGACATTGAATGGTGGTTTCCACTGGAAAAGGGTCAACCCTTCTATACCGATCAGTACAGGCTTACCGCCGGGGTTGAATTCCGCATTGACCGCAACCGCCGGATCGACATAGCCTATCGCTTGCAACAGGAGTTACAGGTCAACAACCCAGAAAGGTACCACATAATCTGTCTGACTTATTCCCACCTCATCCGCTAAGGGATCAGGCTTCAACCCACTTGAACAGTTTATCCGAAGGACGGATTTTTCGGGGCACCCTTATCGAGAAATGGTCGCCCTTGCCAACCTCCTCTGCCGGACGCTCCTCAAAATGGATCTCGTCGATCTCAATTTCAATCAGTCCTGTTGTTGGACCGGTGATGAATACCAGGTCTCCGCGCCGGAGGCTTCCGGTTTCCATTAAAAATTCTCCCACACCGATTTTCGGGAAGTATTTGATTCCCCTTGCCAGGTAAACCCGTCGCTTCGTTGCCATGGATCCGTAAACCTCACTCCATTCACCCAGACGCTGTCCCAGATAATAGCCGTCCCAGAATCCGCGGTTAAAAACAGTAGCCAGCATGCGCGTCCACTCCTCTATGCGTTCCCTGGAATAGCTTCCGTCAATGATGGATTCTACCGCTTCACGATAGCATCTTGTCACCGTCGACACATATTCAGGAGGCCGCGCCCTTCCCTCAATTTTAAGCACCGTTACCCCGGACGCAAGAATGCGGTCGAGAAACCCGATGGTACACAGATCCTTGGGTGACATGATGTATTCATTTTCTACCGCCAGCTCATCTCCCGTCTCACGGTCGGTAACGAGGTACGAGCGTCTGCATCCCTGCAGGCATGACCCCCGGTTTGCCGAGCTTCCGTACTGATGCAGACTTAGATAACATTTTCCTGAAATGGCCATGCATAGTGCCCCGTGCACAAACATTTCGAGTTTTATGGTCTTTCCCTTAGGACCCTTGAGCTGGGCTGCTCCGATTTGGCGGGATATCTCGCTCACCTGCTCCAGGTCAAGCTCCCTTGCCAGAACCATTACATCGGCATAACGGCTGTAAAACTGTGTGGTAGGGAAGTTTGAAACGTTCAGCTGGGTCGAGAGATGTATTTCCACTCCCAGGCTCCGTGCATATTCCAGTACCGACTGATCCGATGCGATGATGGCAGATATGCCTGAATGGTGAGCTTCTTCAATCACCCTCCTGACCAGATCCAGCTCCCGGTCAAACATGACGGTATTCAGGGCCAGGTAACTCCTGGCTCCGAAATCCTGGCAAATATTGCTGATTTCTGAAAGATCGGGAAGTTCAAAATTGGCAGCTGAACGGGACCTCATATTGAGATGCCCGATGCCAAAATAGACAGAATCGGCTCCGGCAGCCAGCGCTGCCCGCAATGACTCGTAGGATCCGGCCGGAGCCATGACCTCAATGTCACTTCTTAAAAAGGGAACCGTTGTCATCTCAGGATATTCTCCATTTGAGGATTTCGGCTGAAAGCTTCTCAGCCGGATTTGTCCAAATCCCATTACTGTTATATGCAATGGTTATCAGGGGTTTCTCCAAAACAGCAGCCCAGCTTTTCCAAACGGTATCGAAGGTGATCACACCTGCTGAATCATTCATCAATGACACCATTTCAACCAGACTGAAATCCCCTGCGCTCACAAAGGTTGTGCATCCGGTCTGGCTTCCGATCGAATCGGCCAGAGGCCTCATGGCTGATGAGCCACATAATACCACATACCGATCGGTCATAGAAAGAAGATTATTTATCTGGCTTTCATGAGGTTTTTGAGGGAAGTCATCTGAATCCAGGAAGAGGGTCAGGTAGCCCTTTCCGAAGGATTCAGGCAATTTTTTCCGATCGAAAAACGGGGGAATCAATCCGTCCGACGGCCGGCCGGCTTCCACATCGAAAACACCAAGCAATCTGAACAGCTCATTACTCCAGTTAATTCCCCTCCTCTTTCTAATCGTTAGGTCCATTACTTTCAGCCGGTTTTTAAAGCGCCAGGTGGTTAAGCCGCCCCGTAAGTCAATAAGCCAATCGGGCATGTGATCATGAACCTGATCGATCATTCTGTGAAGGGGTTTTGATACGGGCAGAAAGCCATCACCAATCCCGGCGGCTTCAATGATCCATTGGTGATCTGGTTCGGCCATGATCAGGAGTTCGGAATGCTCAACCTGTTGACGAAGTGCATTTACCATGGGCAATGATTCCACCACACGGCCCGACTCAGATGGCATCAGGACGACAAATCCAACCCTGTCAATTGGGATCATGGTGCAGGTTCAGCAAGAATGCTGATATGGTTGCTTGTACATTCGACCACCCCTCTGAGAATTTCAGACATAACTGTAATTATTGGTAGATCATAAAGTTAGGGTTTTATTTTACCCGGTCCATCAGGCGTAACGTGAAATTCCTGAGGGCCTCCTTGCGGGCAAGATCAACCGGAAGGCTCTCCAGCTGGTCAAGTGCTTTCCATGAATATTCGCAAACCTTTTCACGGGTAAGCCGGTCAATGCCCAGTTCAAGGAAAATTCCGATAACGGTAGAGATTTTCTCTTCCTGGATGTGCTCGTCTGAAGAAAACCACCTAAGGAGTTCTTTTCTGAGCGGTTCTCCTGCTGATTCGAGCGCCTTGATTAGCAGGTAGGTCTTTTTGTTGGCAAGTATGTCACCACCGATCTTTTTCCCGAACACGTTGGGGTTTCCGAAGGTGTCGAGGTAATCATCCTGTAGTTGAAAAGCCATTCCCATGTTGTAGCCAAAATCATAAACATCCTGTGAAGCCCGTGCTGCGGCTCCGCCTATGATGGCGCCTATCTGGAGGCTGCCAGCCAGCAGTACAGCGGTTTTAAGGCTGATCATTTTAAGGTATTCGCTTTCTGTTACGCTTTCAACCAGTTCAAAGTTGAGATCATACTGCTGTCCTTCACAAACTTTGAGTGCGGTTGAGTTAAAGACCCTTAGCACCTCGGGCAGCACCTCCTTGTCACAGGATGAAATAAAAACATTGCTCTGAATAGCCAGTGCATCACCAGACAGGATGGCCCGGTTGATGTCCCACTTGGCATGAACGGTGGGCTGGTTTCTGCGCAGGAATGCCTTGTCCATGATGTCATCATGCAGCAGGGTGAAATTGTGGAACATCTCTATACCGAGGGCCGGTAGGGCAGCTTTTCTGACATCCTCTGAAAAAAGGTGACATCCCATCAGAACCAGTGCCGGCCTCAATCTCTTACCTCCGTTGCTGAGGGTGTACCATATCGGCTCATACAATTCGGCAGGTTCGCGGTTTTTATCGATTTTGGCAATCTCTTCCTCAATAATCTTTTGCAATTCTTTAATATCCATGATGCTATCGCTTCTGGTTTTTACGAAGGAGCAGGGAGGGCACCACCAAAAGATTGGCAATGACTGCGACCAGCAGGGTTATGCTGACCAGAATCCCCATGGCAACCGTTCCTCCGAATTTTGAAAAAATGAAGATTCCGAATCCAACAAAGAGGATGCAAACCGTGTAAACGATGCTCACGCCAACTTCGCGCAGGGCACGGATCACAGCCTGGTTGGGCGGCATGTTCGGGCAGGCGAGTTCTTGCCGGTATTTTGCCAGATAGTGGATGGCAGTATCAACTGAAATCCCGAACGCAACGCTGAAGACAAGAACAGTGGAGGGCTTGACCGATATTCCGGAGAAGCCCATCAGACCCGCAGTGAAAAGCAGGGGTATCATGTTTGAGAAAATCACGATGAGTACCATCCTGAACGACCTGAACATCCAGGCCATGAAGATGGATATGATTAGAGTAGCCAGTCCGAGACTGACAAAAAGGTTCTCTACCAGGTATCGCGTACCCAGTGTAAACTTCAGGCTTGATCCGGTAAGGATGGTTTTGTACTGATCGGCCGGAAAAGTTTCGTTTAGCCGATGTTGTATGGTGTCCTGAATGGCGAACATCCGGTTAAGTCCGACGTCTGCAACCCGGATGTTAATTCTCACCACCTGGTTGAGACTGTCAATGAAGAACCTGACGGCCTCGCTGTGCTTCACCTCCCGGTTGAGGTAAGAAATCAGAATGGCTCTTTCGGTGCCACTGGGCATGCGATATTGTTCTTCTGGCCCGCCATAGTATGCCTGGCGACCAAACTTCAGTACATCGACAACTGAAAAACTCCGGCTCAGGTCGGGGATTCCTGCCAGAAATTCCTGGAACTCGTTGATTCGTGTCAGCACCGCACCCTGGAAGGCACCATTGGGTTTACGGGTATCGATGGCTACCTCTAGTGGCATAACTCCCACCACATGTTTTTCGAAAAACTTAAGGTCCGATAGGAGAGGATCATTGTGAGGCAGGTCATCCACGATGAAGCCAGTGGATTTCATCCGGGTTATGCCAAGAGCTGCAGCGACAACTAATATCAGAATACCCGTAAATATGGCCTTCCGACGGTTTTGTACGAGGTACACAAAGGTGTCGACCAGTTTAGAAATCACCCTGTTATCGAGATGCTTCACCTGCCTGGTCTCAGGTGGTTTTACAAAGGAGAAAAAGATGGGGATCAAAGTGATCGAAAGGGTGAACATGATCAGTATACCAACCGACGCTACCAGACCGAAATCAAAAAGCATTTCATTGTGGATCACCATGAAAGAGGCAAATCCAACGGCAGTGGTCAGGTTGGTCATGAAAATGGCATTTCCAACCTTCTGAATCACCCGGTGCAGCGCGCGCATCTTATTGCGATGCTTCCGGTACTCCTGATGATACCGGTTCAGCAGAAATACGCAGTTGGGTATTCCAATGACGATCAATACCGGTGGAATCATGGAGGTAAGCACCGTGATGCGGTAGTCGAGCAGAACGATCAGTCCGAGTGAAATGGTAACTCCGAGCACCACGATGAGAACGGAAGCCAACACCACCCGGAGTGACCGGAAGAGAAAGAAAAGGATCAGAGAGGTAACCAGGGTGGTCAGAATCAGAAAGACCACCAGTTCTTTCTGGATTTTGATGGCGTAGATGGTTCTGACATACGGCAGACCCGAATAATGAATCTCCAGTCCGAACCGTTCGCTGAGCTGATCAACCTTATTAACCATGTCGGTGATGATCCTGACACGCTCGGGAGTGTTGACCATTTCGTTGTTCATGGTCATGGCCGTCAGGTACATATGGGTTGAATCGTTGTATACCAACTTGTGGTACACCGGAAGAGATCTGAAAACCCCCACCAGACTGTCAAGTTCTTCCTGCGAGCCGAGGGTATCAGGAAAAAGCCGGTAAAGCTCAAGGCTTTGATCGGTAGAATCCTTTCTGAGGTTCACGGCATCGAATACCGAGATCACATTCTCTATCCCCTCAATTTCAAGTATCCAGCGTTGAAGCTCTTTGAAGGCATGGTATTTCTCGATTGAAAAAAAGGTCGAATCCTGCACTCCAAAGAAAAAGAGGGTTCCATCCTCACCGAAAACCTCTGTGAACTCCTCATATTGCACTGACACCGGATCAGAGTCGGGCAGCATCCCGCTGTAGGCGTAATCAATCTGCAGGTATTGAACCTGCCATGCCATGAATCCGGAAACCCCTACAAGCACCATGGCTATGGGAATCCTGAACTTCAGAATTAAACTGGCAATTTTTGACCAAATCATAAGCCTATGGTGATGTCGCTCCCGTGTATATTGGTGGTGCTAAAATAACACTTCTGTGGTGTTTATCAAATTTGTCGACAGCTGCTTGCAGTCATACAACATTATCCCTAACTTATCCTGGTTTTAATTATTACTTAACCTTGGGTTAACATTGGATTAATGCCGGCTTAAGGCCAGAATCCGACCTTTGTACCTTACTTACACTTGCTCTCATGGAAACCTTCTACATTTTCGTTGTTGTCGTCCTTTTCATCCTGGCAGTCTCAGATCTGGTGGTCGGTGTAAGTAACGATGCCGTCAACTTTCTTAATTCAGCCATCGGATCCAAAGCAGCCTCCTTTCGGGTGATTATGCTTATCGCCTCCATGGGGGTGCTGATCGGTGCCACCTTCTCAGGCGGGATGATGGAGGTCGCCCGCAAGGGGGTCATGCATCCCGAACAATTCTTTTTTGCAGAAATTATGTTGATTTTCCTGGCCGTGATGATGACAGACATCATCCTGCTGGATTTCTATAACACCTTCGGACTTCCCACCTCAACCACCGTTTCGATCGTCTTTGAATTGCTGGGAGCCTCTGTTGCCATCGCCACCATCAAAATACTCAACCTGGGGCAATCCATCGGTGAAATGGGCACGTACATCAATTCTGCCAAGGCACTCGCCATCATCGCCGGCATCCTGATTTCTGTGGTGGTGGCTTTTGCTTCAGGAGCCCTGGTTCAATACCTGACCCGCATTCTTTTTAGTTACAATCTGGCCAAAACTTACCGGCGCTACGGGGGGATCTTCGGCGGACTGGCCCTCTCGTTTATTCTCTATTTTATGTTGATCAAAGGGGCCAAGGGAGCCACCTTCATGTCAGACCAAAACATCCAGTGGATCGTTGATCACACCTGGCTCATGCTGCTGATCAATTTCGTTGGATGGACAGCGATTCTGCAGTTGTTGATCTGGTTTACCAAGGTTAACATTCTCAAAATCATTGTCCTGGCCGGCACATTTTCGCTTGCCATGGCTTTTGCCGCCAACGACCTGGTGAATTTCATCGGGGTACCGCTGGCGGGACTTGAATCGCTCAAAAGCTGGCTGGCAGATGGAGGCGGCGATCCCAACGGCATGCTCATGGGGGTACTGCAGGGTCCGGTCAAGACCCCAACCCTCTTCCTTCTTATTGCAGGCCTGGTGATGGTTGGAACCCTCTATTTATCGCGCAAGGCCCGCAGCGTAACTAAAACAACCATCGATCTCAGCCGCCAGGATGCTGGTAGTGAAAGATTCGAAGCCACGGCCTTTAGCCGGGCCATTGTAAGGCATTCGCGAAATGTCAACAAGGCCACCCAAAACATCTTACCCAAAAGGCTGCTTGGTGCCATTGAGAAACGCTTTGACCGGAGTGGGATCAGCAAAAAGGACCAGACATCATTTGATCTCATCAGGGCATCGATCAACCTGTTGGTGGCGGCGGTTTTAATTGCCTTCGGAACCTCACTCAAACTGCCGCTTTCAACCACCTATGTCACCTTCATGGTTGCCATGGGTACCTCTCTGGCCGATCGGGCATGGGGCCGTGACAGCGCAGTTTACCGTATCACAGGCGTGGTGGTGGTCATCGCAGGATGGTTTGTAACCGCTTTCCTAGCCTTCGTAAGTTCATTCATCATGGCCTACCTGCTTCATTACGGTGGACTGGTGGCCATATTTGGACTGATCTCTCTGGCCATTTTCCTGATCATCCGTTCAAAACTGATCCACCGCCGGCGCGAAAAGAAAGAACTTAAGGAGGATGCTGAAAACGCTGAAGGCGACAAGGAGCTGACGGAAATGGAGCGGAGAACTAAGCAGATTTTTGATATCATCAGGCAATACGATGACCTTTACAGAAACATCATCATCGGACTGGGTGAAGAAAAGCGCAAAAAACTGATGAAAGTCAACAGCCAGCTTGCCGACCTCAATGCTGAAATCAAGAAAATGAAGCTGAAGATACCCCAGACCATACGGTCTATTTCTGAGGATCATCTTGAATCGGGACATTATTACATCCAGCTGCTCGACTACCTGAGTGAAACTGCCTACAACCTTACCTTCATTGCCCGCCCTGCTCTTGAACATGTTCAGAACAACCATCAGGAGCTCAACAAAATCCAGTATGAGAATCTTGGCGCCCTGAGCAATGAAATCAGCAGGCTGTTGGGTAAGGTAATTGATTACGCCACCCATCTTAAACCGGAAAGCATGAAGGATATTTCGAACCTTCAGGATCAAACAGTGGCGCTCATTGACCAGATAGAGGCCCGGCACCTTAAACGGATTAAGACCGAACAGATCAGCACCCGGAACAGTGTGCTGTACATTGGCATCCTCAGGGAAACCAGGAACTTTGTTTTGTTTATGAACAATCTCGCCAGAGCCTACCAGAATACCATTCAACCCTCCTGACCGTCATTAACAACTGAACCAGCATGGCCTCAGGGCTGTTCATTCTTTTAAAGATCATCGGCTCAATGGTGCTCTTCCTTTTCGGGATGCAGCTCATGAGTGAATCCCTGCAGAAGGTTGCAGGTGACCGTCTAAGGCACACCCTGTATGCCATGACCTCCACCCGTTTCAGGGGAGTCCTGACCGGTTTTATCATCACAGGATTTGTGCAATCCTCTTCAGCGACCTCCGTCATGCTGGTGAGCCTGGTCAATGCAGGTATGATAAGCCTGGTTGACAGCGTAGGGGTCATTATGGGGGCAAACATTGGCACCACTCTCACCGCATGGATCATTTCGCTTGTAGGACTGAGGGTGCAGATCGGAGAACTGGTACTGCCACTGATAGCCATATCCTTTCCGCTGATTTTTACCAAAAAAAGCCGAAAAAGCAACTGGGGAAGGGTTATCCTGGGTTTTGCAATCCTGTTCATTGGTCTCGATTTCCTGAAGAATACCATTCCCGATTTCGAGAGCAATCCCGAGATTTTTAAGTTTCTTGAAAACTACACCGGTTGGGGCTGGTTTTCAGTGCTGCTCTTTGTCCTGTTAGGAGTGGTCCTCACAGCCATCTTCCAGTCCTCCTCGGCCATTATGGCGCTTACCCTTGTAGTCAGCGCTTATGGTTGGATCACTTTTGAGCATGCCATGGCCATGGTGCTTGGCCTGAACCTGGGCACCACCATCACCGCGAACCTTGCGGCTATTATCGCCAACAGGCTTGCGAAGCGAGCCGCTCTGATTCACAGCCTGTTTAACCTGATCGGGATATTAATGATTCTGCCGTTTTTCGGACTAATTGCGAAGGGATTGGGTGGCCTTATCGAATTTGCTGGATTCGACACCCCTGAAACAGACTCCGGAAGCATTCCCTTTGCGCTTTCGCTTTTCCACACCCTGTTCAACCTCTTTACCGCCATTGTGTTAATCGGCTTTGTCAGGTTACTGGTCAGCATTTCGTTCAAGATCATTCCGATCAGTGAGAGAGGCGAGGGTTTCAGATTCAATTACCTGGCAACTGGCATGGTTGCAACACCCGAATTGTCGATATACCAATCTAAAGCCGAAATACTTGGATTTGCCCGTCAGGTGAAAAAAATGTTTATGACCATGCGCATGCAGCTCGTTGAAGTCAATGAACAGAACTTTACCAAGCGGGCCCTTGAAGTTGATGACCTTGAAGAGCGTTGTGACAAGTCTGAACGGGAGATAAACCGCTACCTTACCCAGCTGTCAGAGCGGGATGTCAGCCAGGAGGGTTCCAGGCGGATCATTGCTTACCTTGAAATCATTGACAGTCTCGAAAGTGCTGCTGATTGTGTTTTTAACATCAACCGTACCTTTAAGCGCAAAAACAAGCAACGTATTTGGTTTTCACCTGACCTCAGGGAGAAAGTCAGCCTGATGTTTGACCGGGTTGAAGGAGCCTTTGAAGTCACGATACAAAATCTGGAGGTACACTCCTCTCTGGTTGACATGGATACCGCCCGGAAGAGGGAGGAAGAGGTTAATGAGCTGAGAAATGAATTGAAACAGGAGCACCTTTCAAAGCTTGAGAATCCGGTAGATTACAAAATAACTGCAGGATTTCTTTACAACGACATCTTTTCGGAACTAGAGAAACTGGCCGATTATCTTTTCAATGTAAGCCAGGCAG
Source organism: uncultured Porphyromonadaceae bacterium (assembly GCA_964351455.1). GTDB lineage: Bacteria > Bacteroidota > Bacteroidia > Bacteroidales > UBA12481 > JAGHDB01. Next base: position 4,969 of record CAYGOU010000007.1, on the reverse strand, counting down.
TTGAGCGGATCAACGCACAGGAGCGGACATAACCTCCCTCAGTTTTTGTTCAAGCATCTGAGGATTCCTGGGTTTTGCCAGAATGGTACGATCGCGGCTCATGAGTATCATGGTAGGTGTGGCACGGATTCCGTAGTCATGGGCAATGGTGCAATCCCAACCTTTCAATTCTGAATAATTAATCCAGTCATAGCCTCCGTTCGCAATGGTCTTTTGCCATTCTGACCTAACCTGATCAAGGGATATGGCCACCACCTCGAAACCGGCAAACCGGTATGTCTGATAAATACGCTTTATCTCAGGCAGCATTTGTGTACAGTGAGGACACCAGGTGGCCCAAAACAGCACCAGCTTATACCGGGCAGGGATGTCTGAGAGGATTACAGGAACACCTGTATCCATTGGCAGAATCATTTCGGGAGCCTTTGTGCCGACGGCCGTTTTCCGGATGGATTCAAGAATCTCTTCAAGTTCACCGGCTCTTTCTTCATCCTTGCAGGCTGCACCAGTAAGATAAAACTCGGTGAGATAGGCAAAAAACTCCTCATACTCAGAACGCTCAGCCCACTTCGAAATATCCTCCAGAATGTATTGGTAAAGAACATCATTGACGACCGCCATCGACATGAGTCGGTCGAGTCCCAACTTCATAGCCTCCTCAACCATGGCTGGTGGGTTTGCCTGCGGAATGAGACTAAAGAAAGAACGCACTTTCCCGATCAGGGGGGGACTGTAAAGCAGGGCGGTATCCGTGAAGTTAATGTTATCAAAAAAATGGTCAAGCACATAGGAAAGTTCCTCTTCAGGAGGCAAATCAGCAGGAATGGCGGGAGAGAGTTCGGCTTTGAGAAATCTGGCAGCATATGAACCCGGATTCTTAGCAATGATTTCACGGCTGATACTCTCCTGATCGGTCTGGTTGATCTTTTGGAGCTCAGTTCTAAGTTGCCTTTGAAAAGGATCGCTTGCAGGATAAAGCCTGAGCAATTGCTGCAGGGCCTCTGATTTGCGATTCAGGGTAATATAAAAATGCATGTACTCTTTCAGCAACTTGTTATCCTCTGAGCGGATCACCTTCAGGCTGTCGACCAGTGAAGCGTAGTGGGTACGAAGCTCAACAGGCTCCCTGTTAAAAAGAATATCCCAGAAATTGTTGGGTCCGACAACAATCCGGTACATACCGGGGTGGGCGTTTTCAGGGAGCAAAAACTGGAATCTTCCGTCGGCCTCAACACGTGCCGAGTCGACCAGTTGGGTGTTAACTCCGATGAACTCAAGCAGAAAGGCTTTCCGGTTGGGCATTGAATCCACCTGTATCCGGATGGAATATTGAGCCATCATGATGACGACCGGCGCCAGTAAAAGGAAAAGGGAAAGGACTGTCCTCTTCATATCATCTTGATCTTAAAACTTCTGCCCCGCCAACAATCTCGATCAGTTTTGCTTGTCAGTGGCCTGTTTGAGTGCTTTTTTCAAGGCATTCACCTCAAAAAGGGTATAGGTCAGGTAGAGCACCAAATTGGCGATTATGAATGAGATTACCTCCCTGCGCTCGATGAGGAGGTATATCACCACGAAAATGAGTAGAAGTAACACTTTCAGGACCGTTACGATCAAATACCGATTTTTGAAACATCTGGGATTGGAACTGAGCGTTTTGATAAGCCAGAGATGTCCGCTAAGGGTAAGCAACATGTACCAAAACAAGGTAAGGTAATAGCCGCTGATCTGCCGTTCGGGCATCAGCCATCCAAAGACCACCAGAAGGAGAAGAAGGCAGAGAATACTGGTCAGAAATAAAGAGAAGAGGTATTTGCGCATGGGCTCATTTTTTTTAGGAGAGATCTCTTAACAGCATCCCGGCCAGGATCACCGCAATCAATTCAAATCGCAGGTTTGAGCAACATATGTCATCACTCAGGAAGCCCTTCCCTTGTTGCGCTTTATTTTCCTGCTCCGGCTTTCTCCTTGGCATCCCCTTCGCCATCCATCTTGCAGGTGCCGGTAAAAAGGGCACCAGGTTCAATTGCCAGTTTACGGGTGATGATCTCCCCTGTTACTTTTGAGGAGTTTTTAAGACTTACCATTTCGCTGGCCTGTACGTTGCCGCGAAGGCTACCGGCCACTTCGAGTGTCTGGCAAAAGACATCCCCTTCGATCAACCCTGAGGATCCCACGACCACCTTGCCACGGATGTTCATTTTGCCTTTGAGCACTCCATCGATGCGGATGCCCGAATTGGATTCGATATCTCCCCGTACCTGAGTTCCGGTTGATATCATGTTGACTGCATTGACCGTTTCGTTATCTTTTGACATGGTCCCCTGTTTTATTTGTTTAAAAATAGGGATAATCCCCTTCAATAGCAAGGCATCAAACCGTGTCGTATGCCCAGGTCAGGTAAATTGAACCCCAGGTATATCCGCCACCGAAAGCGGCAAGGATCAGCTTGTCGCCCTTTTTAAGTTTTTTCTCATATTCCCAGAGACAAAGGGGGATGGTAGCGGTGGTGGTGTTTCCGTACCGTTCGATGTTGATCATCACCTTGTCGGGGTTGATCCCCATGCGGCGGGCAACCGCTTCGATGATTCTGAGATTGGCCTGGTGGGGCACCAGCCAGGTAAGATCTTCGGAGCTGATGTTATGTTTCTTCATCATTTCAACCGAAACATCGGCCATCTTCGATACCGCCACTTTAAACACCACCTGTCCCTCCTGAAAGACATAATGCTCCCTGGCTTCAATGGTTTCGTGCGAGGGGGGCCTGACTGAGCCACCCGCCTTCATATGAAGGTACTTTTTGCCGGAGCCATCTACTCCCAGGATGTGGTCCTGGATGCCATATTCACGGCTTGGTTCGAGCATCACCACCCCTGCGGCATCCCCGAAAAGGGGACAAGTTGTTCGATCGGTATAATCGGTGATTACCGACATCTTGTCGGAACCCACACAGATAATCTTCTTGGCGGACCCGGTCTCAATAAACTTTGAGGCAACGGTGAGCATATATATAAAACCTGAACAGGCAGCAGTCATATCGAAGCTAAAAGCATTGCGTATGCCAACTTTGTCGCTTATGATGTTGGCTGTTGCCGGAAAAACATGGTCAGGAGTGACGGTGGTGCAGATCACCATATCAATCTCATCGGGGTGTGTACCGGTCTTTTCAAGCAACCTCTTGACGGCGGGCACCGCCATATCAGAACTTCCTTTCCCCGGCTCCCTGAGAATGTGTCTTTCACGGATCCCGGTTCGGGTTACGATCCATTCATCGCTGGTGTCAACGATCTTTTCAAGATCGGCATTGGTCAGGATATCCGGAGGAACATATCCCTCTACCCCGGTGATGGCTGCGTAGATCTTATCCATTACTTGAAAGCTATTTTTAATTGACTTATCAATCCCGAGTCAATGATCTCCCTGTTTTTCAGGATCATGTTTTTAATGGCTATCGGGGATGATATTCCATGTCCGATCAATACCGGTGATCCAATTCCAAGAATTGGGGTTCCGCCAAAATTCTCGTAATTGAACTTCTCAAAGAAGGGGTGAGAAACCTTCATTTTGTTGATCAGGTAATAAAACGATTCTGACTGTTTCAGCACCACATTTCCGGTAAAGCCATCGCAAACCACCACATCCGCTCTATTGGTAAAGAGCTCATTCCCTTCGACGTTGCCAATAAAGTTAAAGTCGGGATTGTCTTTCATGGCCGAATAGGTGGCCTTTGTGAGGAGGTTTCCTTTCTCTTCTTCAGCGCCGATGTTAAGAAGTCCCACTTTCGGGTTTTCCACTCCGTGAATGTGGCGGGCATAGATGGATCCCATGATGCCAAACTGGTAGAGCACATCCGGCCGTACGTCTGGGTTCAGGCCCACATCCAGAAGGAGGGTGTATTCGTTCAAACCCCGGGGAATGGAAACCGAAATGGATGGTCTTATCACTCCCGGTATTGACTTCAGGGTAAACATGGCGCCTGCAAGCATCGCACCAGTGTTTCCGGCACTGCAGAAACCTGAGAGGCCCCCATCTGCAAGCATTTGGAAGCCCAGATAAATACTTGACCTTTTCTTTGATGAAAAGGCCTTAACCGGATGCTCCTCCATACCGATTACCTCATCGGTATGAACGATTACAAAATTGCCGGGGTCGTAAGACTCTTCCCGGCATATTTCGATGATCTTTTGCTCGTTGCCAATCAGTACAATGGTAAAGTCAGCAGGCAACTCCCTTCGTGCCAAAATGGCACCGGACACCGTCGCGCGGGGAGCAAAATCCCCACCCATGACATCCAATCCAATTCTCATGCGGGATTGGTTAAGTTATTACTGGAGGTCAGGCTTTAACCTCTTTTTCAATCACCAGCTTACCGCGGTAGTGGCCGCATTCAGGACAAACGCGGTGATACTGTACCGAGGTTCCGCAATTTGAGCAGACCGACAACTGGGCAGGAGTGGCCTTGTGATGAGTGCGGCGCTTATCTCTTCTCGTTTTTGAGGTTTTGTGCTTAGGATGTGCCATGAATTCAAGTAATTATATTCAACATTTCTTATTCGTCGTCATTCCCCACGCTGTAATTTTTTAGCAGCGCGAGCATTTCAGGATTGCAGCCTTCAGATCCATCTTCACGGTCGGGGTGAACATGCTTCATGGGCAGGCTCAGCATTATGTACTCGTAAAGATGCTGGGCCAGATTTACCTGATGTTCTCCGTGCAGTATCCAGAGAACGTCTGGTTCATCTTCAGTCGGGCCCCGGCTATGCCTGGCAAAGAGCCTGTAGCTGGCATTAAGTCGCTGCGTGTAATCTTCAAGACAACGGTCGCATGCCAGGGATACGGTACCCCCGATCCGGATCACGAACTCCAGTACCTGCTCCTCCCTGATCATGGTTACCCAGATCTTCAAGTCAGCTTCTGACAATCCTCCTTCCGGGAAATCTTCAAAGAACCTGTCCGTCACTTCAAACTC
>CAYGOU010000006.1:281-27994 GCA_964351455.1 uncultured Porphyromonadaceae bacterium | reverse complement strand
CCTCTAGGGTCACCCCCTGCATGATGTCTCCCATCGAGCGGCCATCCCTGACCAGCGATTCATTGGCCCAGCTGAGCATGTTGATGAACCCCGGCGCCACTGCCAGTCCGCTCACATCAAACTCCACCGCCCCCTTCACCTTTACTCTTTTCCCTTTCCCTCTTGCCCTCCTGCCCTCCTGCCCTCCTGCCTTAACAACCAGGGTATCCTCTCCGATCATGACATCCCCCACAAACGGCGCCCCGCCACTGCCATCGTAAATGGTGCCGTTTCGGAGAACCACATCGTAGCTCTCCGTCTGACCGCAACCCGTAAAGAGGAGGAGGTGACAGAGGGTTACAAGGGGTAACAGAAGGTTACGGATGGTTGCCAGGGGTTGCAAAGGGTTGCAAGAGGTTACAAAGGGTGACATAATTGAATTATTGACTAATTGACTAATTGACTCATTAGCATGTTTCCTCACGGCTTTCCAAAGTCGTCACCCACCTGGATGGCAATGATTTCACCGGTGACCGTCACAACGCCGTCGGCCAGCAGCCGGGCCTCAATGATGACCTTCCGTCCCTTCAGTTCTCTTATGTTGCCCCTGATCTCAAGTAGAGAACCGATGGGGGTTGGCTTTTTGTAATCAACCTTCAGTGAGGCGGTAACGCAGCGGGGAGCATTGTGGCCGCTAAGCTCAATCCCCTGCTCCCGGGCCAGTGCCAGCGCGGCTGATCCTGTCCCGTGGCAGTCGATCAGCGATGCCAGAAGTCCCCCGTAAACAAAACCCGGAAGTGCAGTGTGATACTCTTTGGGAACAAACCGGGTTACCGTCTCATCTCCCTCCCAGAAGGTCTTGATCTGGTGTCCGTGCTGGTTGAGTCGTCCGCATCCGTAGCAATGGCCGAAGTGATCCGGATAATAATCCTGAATACCTTTCATATGAGTATTTTTTGCTGAAACATTTGCGGGTCTCGATCGTTTAAGATTGAATACCACTTACAATCTAATCCACAAAGTATGAAAAAATCAATCTTCCTGCTGCTCGTTCCCGCGATAATTATTTCGCTTGGCAGCTGTCAGAAAATCAAAGATTCGCTCACTGTTGATGTTCCGGTTGAATTCGAGGTTGACCTTGATGTTACTACCGGTTCAGACCTCAAAAGCAACCCAGGTGTTTTTTTTGCTGAGGACACCTTTGATCCTGCCGGAAGTGAAGAACTGGAGGAGTACCTTGAGAAAATCCAGGGATACACCCTGACCGGCATGCAAGGAACCGTAGAAGGTCTTACTGAGCAGGTCACCCTGATCACAGCGCAGCTGTCAGTATCTAACGGCACCGAAACCGTACAGTGGACTTTCTCAGACCTTACAATCAACAACGGATCGGTGCTTTCGCTGACCAACGATAATGGTCAATGGACCACCATCTCTGAAATGCTGAGCGAAATGCAGGTCATCACGGTTAGTTTTGGCGGGTTGGCCGATAAGCCCGGTGTTGTTTGGAGCCTGATTTGCCATTTTGAGGCCCTGGTCAAGGCGGGTATATTTTAGGCAGGTTTCTGCCTATTTTTTTGTGCTGTTCCGGGTCAGGGTTTCAAGTTGCCTCAATGAGCTCTCGAATTCTGATGCCCAGAGCCGGGTTTCATTTTCAACCGTTTTGTGCAAAGCCTCAAGGTAGCCGGTCAGGAAGCTGAACTTGGTTTTTGGAGCCGATTCTGACTCCAGCATCTGCAGCCATGCAAGCCTGAATTCATGGGTGTCGTGAACAATCTTAAGGTAGGTGGTCATAAACCGGATCCACCCTTTTGATAAACCAAAGATCCTGTCAAAGAGATAGATCACACCGCTCAGTCCAATGGCCAGGTATCCCAGGGGTAACCATGATATCCCGCTATCCGGACAGGCTCCGTTCAGCAGGGGAGCCAAAACTCCGGCACCCACCAGCATCAGGGTAACCAGACGCAGGGATTTTGACCAGTTCTTGAACGACCGGCTCCTTCGTCGGTACCAGAATACCTGATCTTCACCGTGCTGGAGACACCAGTCGAACAACTTTGCCAAAGACTCGTCGTTGATTCCGGAAACCTCCGGCAACGGACTAAAAACCACCTTCTTCATAACCTGTTTCTTATATCCTTAAACCTTAAACCTTTAACCTGCAACCTGCAACCCGCAACCAGTAACCAGTAACCAGTAACCAGCAACCAGCAACCAGCAACCAGCCACCTATTCCTGCTCCCTCAGACTGTAAATCCTTTCCATCACCTGCCACTTTCCGGCTGCCGGCTCCCCAGGATCAACATCCTGGAATTTGGTCATAAAAGTCTCCCACTCCTTTTGACGCGGCAAGTCCGCCAGCCGGTCCATATCCCGGTCGTGGTCAAAATCCGGAGTGGTTTCCATGATCATGAACAGCTGGTTCCCGCTGAGATAGATCTCCATGTCGAGAATGCCCACATCCCTCATGCCCTGATTGATTTCGGGCCATGTATTTCCGCTGGCATGGTGGTGACAATACTCCTCAATCAGTTGTGGATCGTTCTTAAGGCACAGGGTTTTGCAGAATCGCCTGTTTCGTTTGGTCATCGTGGGATTTTTGCAGATAAATATAACAATTTGTCTATCTTCATCCCTCCCCGGTTGTTCCCGGTTTGGAACCACTTTTCTAATTAATAAATCAAAGCAAATGGTAAATTACAACGACCCTACAGAACGGGCCATCATCTGGATCAGGCGAAACCTGAGCAAAGTCCTTTTGGGACTGCTCGCTCTGGTGATCCTGGCCACCTCAATCAAAACAATTAAACCAGAAGAGGAGGGGGTGGTGCTGCTGCTCGGAAAATTCACCAGAACCCTGAATCCTGGACTTAATTTCATTGCACCCCTCGGACTGGAGAGAATGTTCAAAATACCGGTTCAGAGGCAGTTAAAACTGGAGTTTGGTTTCAGAACTATTACACCGGCCACACGCACCACCTATTCAGCGCAAAACTTTTCGGACGAATCGCTCATGCTGACCGGCGACCTGAATCTTTCGGATGTTGAATGGGTGGTTCAGTACCGCATCATTGATTCCTACAAGTTCCTTTTCAAGGTAAGGAATGCCGAAGACGCCCTCAGGGATATGTCGGAGGCCGCCATGCGAAAAGTGGTTGGCGACCGAACAGTGAATGAGGTGCTGACCGTGGGGAGGCAGGAGCTCGCAACCTCAATGGAGCTGCTTCTTCAGGATATGTGCCTCGAGTACGAAAATGGCATCCGGATCGACCAGGTGGTTCTTCAGGATGTGAATCCGCCTGAGACCGTGAAACCCTCTTTCAATGCCGTCAACCAGGCCCAGCAGGAGAGGGAGACACTCATCAATCAGGCCGAGTCAGAGTACAACCAGGTTATACCCAGGGCCAAGGGTGAGGCCGAAGAAACCATCCAGCTGGCTGAAGCCTACGCCCTGAACCGGGTTAACAGAGCCATTGGAGAGGCCAGCCGGTTCAGCTCCCTCTATGAGGAGTACATCAAGGCCCCTGAAGTCACCAAGAAACGGATATACTTTGAAACTCTCGAGCGGATCATCCCCAAGATCGGAGATAAAATCATCGTGGATGAAAAGGGCAACAACGTGCTTCCCCTGCTAAACCTGAACAAAACCCCCATTACCCCAAATAAGTAGAGCCATGAAAACAAAGCACATCATTTACATTGTTGTAGGGGCGGTGGCTCTCATACTGACGGTTTCGAGCCTCTTTATCCTGAATGAAACAGAGCAGGCCATTGTCACCCAGTTCGGTAAGCCCGTAGGGGGCTCCAGAACCAATCCCGGGGTCAATTTCAAGGTTCCCTTTATCCATAAGGTACAGCGGTTTGACAAGCGCTACCTCAAATGGGACGGGGATCCCAACCAGCTGCCGACCCAGGATAAAAAATTCATTTTTGTAGATACCTATGCCCGCTGGCAGATCACCGATCCCCTGCAATTTTACATCCGGCTCAGGGATGAACGCTCCGGTCAGTCGAGACTGGATGATATTCTCGACGGGGAGACCCGTAATGCAGTGGCCAGCTTTGAACTTCTCGACCTGATCCGGTCGTCAAACCGGGTTCCGGAAATCTCTGAAGAGTATTTGGTTGAGATTGAAACCCTCGATTCAATCAGGGTGGGCCGGGCCAGAATCGAAAAACTGATCCTTGAGAAGGCCAACGAACGGACCTCTGACCTGGGAATCGTCATCCTCGATTTTCGGTTCAAGCGCATCAATTATGTCGAGGAGGTCAGAAACAACGTATACGACCGGATGATCAGCGAAAGAAACCGGATCGCAGACCGGTTCAGGTCTGAAGGGCAGGGCGAGGCAAGAAAGATTCAGGGTAACAAGGAGCGCGATCTGGCACAGATCCAGTCTGAGGCGGTGAAGGAATCCGAGCAGATCCGGGGTAGAGCCGATGCACAGGCTACCTCGGTTTATGCCGGAGCCTACAACAAATCGGCAGCCTCACGAGAATTGTACTCCTTTTTAAGGGCCATGGAGACGCTGGAGAAGTCATTCGATGAAAAAACCAGCCTCATCCTGACCACTGACAGTGAGCTGTATCGCTATCTGAAGTCAATACGGTGAGGTGAATCAGATTGAGGGGTTACCTCCGGCAGGTGACCTCCTCCTCCTGCATGATGGTACGCAATACACGGTTGCGGATCTCGTCATGGGTGGGGTTTAGTTCCTGTGTGGTGAAACTCCCCCCTTCGGGGTCGATGCGCTCATATACCATCAGGTAGAGATCGTAAATGATTTTAAGGCTCAGTCTCGCCCCCGGATCCACCAGCGGTGAAATCCGCTCTATGGTTTCAAGCGTTTTGATGCGGTATCCCTCTGCATGGTCAAGGTACTCCCTGATCAGGCTCCTGAACCCTTGCGGTACCGGGGCTCCTCCCGCAATTGCCCTCAACAGGCAGCGGGTCAGTCCATGGGCAAGTATCCGGTCATCGGCAAAATAGGAGAGGTTTTCTATCTGGTCTTTTTGAAAATCCCGGATGATGTGAACCAGGTAGCTGAACATGGCACAGGGCAGTGCTGCCTCACGAACATCAAACAGGGGCGGAAGCCATCCATGCTCCCCTCTTTGCAGTCCGCAAAGGTGAACAAAGATCGACGACGGGGCCACCGAGGCTCCCATCGAATACCTGGCGAAACTCTCAAAATCCCTGAATCCGTCATGACCGATGTCATACAGCATCGCTTCGGCAAAATCCTCCATGAAACTGTAAGGGATGCCGTATTGTTCCATGCAGAGGAGCAGTTCTGCCCGGTCTGGGTCGGCTTTCACGCCCGACCTCACCGAGACCAGCCATTTCTTGACCTGTCTTGCAAAATAGGCCCTTTTTGCAACCGGAATATTGATGAAAATGGATTTTTGTCCGTCTATGAAATCATCGATGGCCCTCATGAATTTGTAACAGGTGCGTGCAGCACCATATCGCTCATCGCCCCAGAACCGGGCCGCAATAAGGATGTTTGGGTGTTTCTGGATTTCGTTGAAATCTATCTGATGAAAGGTTTCAAGAAAACGGGTTTTGCCTGCCTGCATGGGTTAATCGGTGTTAAAGGTCGTCATGCAAAATCCGTTCCGAAGTGAGTTTCGCCGACAAGAGCACCAGCGGGATGCCATTGCCCGGATGGGTGCTTCCTCCCGTAAAATAGAGGTTGCGGTACCTCGAATGCCGGTTGTGGGGCCTGAAGTATCCCATCTGCAGAATTCGATGGCTGAGGCTGCCAAAGGTTGCACCCCGGCTGACGTGAAACATCGATTCCCAGGTCCCGGGCAGGTCGCAGATTTCAAACTTTATGTGCTCCTCAAGGTCGTCAATTCCCATCTCCTTCAACCGGTTGATAACCCCCTGCCGGGCAACCTCCCGGATTTCTTTCCAATCGGTTGTTGCTCCGGGCCTGCAGTTGGGCACCGGAATCACCACCGACCAGGTGTCGTGACCCTCCGGTGCCGCGGTCGGATCGGTCACAACCGGGGCATGAATGTAGAAGCAGTGCCTCCCGGTCAATCCGTTTTTACGGAAAATGGTATCGAGGGCCTCCTTAAAATCATCAACCAGAAAAACGTTGTGATGCGAAAGCCCGGTGTATCGCTTGTCGATGCCCCAGTGGAGCATGATGGCCGAACAGGTGTACTGGCGGCGCTTTAGTTTCGCCGCCCTTCTACGGTCGGGGAGCAGATCCGAGTAAACGTAGGGAAGGTCTGCATTGGCCACCACGAGGTCTGCAAAAACCTCCGTACCATCCTCGAAAACCACCCCTTTTACCCCTCTCTTTTCTGTCAGGATTTTTGCCACCGGATTGCCATAATGAAAGCTTACTCCAGCCTCTTCGGCCAGAGAAACCAATTTTCTGGCGATCTGATGCATGCCTCCCGCCGGAAACATCGACCCTTCGGTCATTTCAGCCGCCGGTAACATCGAGAAGAGGGCCGAGGCCTGGTAAGGACTTTGTCCGACATAGATATTCTGAAAAGTGAAGGCCATTCTCAGATGCGGATGCCTGAAGAAACGACGGATGTAGGCCGAGTGCTTCAGATGGGCCTTGATCCTGAGCACCTGCACTACGTTTTTCAGTGTGATAAACTGAAAGGGGTGGTAAAAATTGCGGTTCAATAGGTTACCAAGCCCAATCTCCAGAAATTTATATCCCCTGGCCACATAGCTCTTCATCTTTTCGTAACTGCCTGGCTCAAGCTTCTCAAGCTGCCTCTTCATCTTCTCCTCATCGGTAGTTACATCCAGGGTTGAACCGTTGTCATAGAACAACCGGTAGAGAGTGGTAACTTGCCTGAATTCAAAGCACTGTTCAATATCCAGTTCCAGCTCTTTGAACACTTCGTCATACACACTCGGAAGAAAGAAAATGGTTGCCCCCAGGTCGAAGCGGTGTCCCTCGCGAATGATCTGCCCGCAGCGCCCTCCAGGCTGAGGGTTCTTCTCGTAAACGCTCACCTGGTATCCCTTTCTGGCAAGAAACAGTGCCGTGGTTATTCCTCCGATACCGGCACCGATGATCGCAACTTTTTTGTTGTCAGCCATTTGGTTTTTACTGCCAGTAGGTTTGTATTCTCCAGAGGTTATCCTTATCATGCGCCAGCCAGTCGAGGTATTCCTCCTTAGTGGCAAAAGGGGGATCGTGATGGGGCATCAGCTTTTCAGAGGTCCTGATCAGCGGAGCCGGATCCTTCGGCACATGCTGTTGCATCATCCCCTTGATGTCAGCATAATCCGCATGGCCCGCCAGGTTGTTCCATTCATGGGGATCATTCCGGTGGTCATAAAGCTCTTCGCTGCCATCGATGTAAATGGTGTATCTCCACTCTTCTGTACGGACAGAAAATTCTGAGAAATCATACGAGGTTATGGCCGGGTGGTTCCAGCTGAGCGAAGGGTTCTGCAGCAAGGGAACCAAACTCCTGCCGTCAATATCTTGGTTATCAGGTAGGTTGCAAAGATCAACAAGCGTTGGGTACAAATCCTGCAGTGAAACCACCCGCGAGCAGGTCTCCTTGTTGAAGGATCCTTCAGGAATGTCAGAAACACCTTCCGGAATTCTGAACATCAAAACAGTCTTAACCACATTCTCCCAAAGGGCAAACTTTCTCCAGTGCTCTTTTTGTCCCAATTGCCATCCATGGTCTGACCACACCACCACGATGGTGTTATTCGCATAGGCACTTTGCTCCAAAGCCTCCATCAGTTTTCCGAACATGGCATCGGCAAAGGCAATCGAGGCAAGATAGGCCTGAACAGCCTCCCTCCACAAGCCCGCCTCTACTACGTGCCTGTGGTAATTGCCACTTCGGTGTGCTATGTCAACCACCCGGTCTCCGACATCATTCAGGTCATTTTCAAGATAAACGGGCAACTGAACAGAGTCGAGGGGAAACAGGTCAAAGTATTTTTTTGGAACATACCAGGGGAGGTGTGGCCGGTAAATCCCGCAGGCGAGAAAAAAGGGCTTTTCATGGTTTTGATTCAGCAGGCCGGCCACATGCTCAACGCTTTTGAAGTCGCCCATGACCGAATCTTCGACATCCATGGCCGCCCAGTCAAACATGGTGTACATGTTCTTGAACATCGGCATATTGAGGGTTCGGTACTCTTTCAACTCATCCTCCGCTATGCCCGGATGATCCTGTGGCATGAATTCTGCCGGCATATTCTGTTTCTGTGACGGCCAGTAGCTGTCCCAGCAGGTGCTGTCGGTCATGTGGTAATGAAAAATCTTTCCGGCACCCGCAGAAAGGTAACCATGCTTACGGAAGTAGTGACCGATGGTAACAGGATCCTTTATGACCTCCCGCCAATCCTGGTAATTTGAGTATACCCCTGAAGTATGCGGATAGAGGCCCGTCATGATCGAAGTTCTCGAAGGGTTGCATGCGGGATTGGTGCAATACGAATTGCTGAACCTTACCGCCTGCTCAGAAAAGCGGTCGAGGTTCGGGGTTCTCGCCTGTGGGTGTCCTCCCATAAATCCGACCCAGTCGTTCAGGTCGTCAAGTGAAACGAATAAAACGTTTGGTTTGGTGATCTCCGCGGTTTTTGTTTTTCGGTCTGACTGGCACGAAAAGGCAACCGGAATGATCAGCAGGAGTTTTGTAATGGATTCAGGTTTCATAAAAACTGGCAGCTTTCGTTGAGCAAGGATCACTGAACCTTTTTTAAGTGTAAATGTCTTTTCTCCTGAAACGACCGTAAACCACTATAACCATGAGGATTGACGCGGCCAGGGGTATCAGGATCCTCCATGCTTCGAGACGGTAGCCGGGAAGGGTAACATCGAGGTTTATGTAATGAAAGGGAGTAAGGTAAAGCAGGAAATCAGCTTTACCGTATATCTTCAGAAGCATATCAAGCAGATAATAACCCAGTACGATTCCGATTCCGATACCCGCTCCCGGTTTTCCCCTGCGCATCCATACACTTATGAATAATCCCAGCATGCCAAGAAACAGGCACACCGTCAATCCATAAAGGTGTAAAATGGTCAGCGATCCAACGTCAAAACCTGTTTTTCCAAAGATGGTGCAGGTTATGAGGGCGGTTACATACCCCACCAGGTTGATGGCCGTGATGTATGAAACCAGGGCGACCAGCTTGCTCGAAAGGATGCTGTTTCTTGAGATGGGCCGGGTCATCAGAAACTCGGCGGTTTTCTGGTACTCCTCCTTGGCCAGCATTTTTAGTCCCCAGACTACCGAGAATCCGCCTGAAATCACTGGAATGTAAAAGACAAAATAGGTTGAGTAAAAACCAAGAACCGACTCCCACTGCTTCGGATCGTAATTGAGGGCTTTCATGAAATCCTCGGGCAGGGTCGACCACATGGCGGTGATCTGGTCCATGCTGAAGGCCATCGATGAGTAGATGATCATGGTGAGCAGCAAATATCCTGAAACGATGGAGCTTCCTATGACAAACCCCTTCATCTCACGGGTCAGCTCCTTGGTTAACAACACTGAGTTCATGATGCTGCCTCCTCTTTATCGGTTTCACGGTAATGGTGCATAAAAACCTCCTCGAGGTCGGGTTCGGCCATGGAGAGCTTGTCAACGGGATATTTGATCAGCTCTTTGAGAAGCGGCTTGATCTCTCCATTGTAAAGGAATGTGCAGGAGTTGTTCTCGCGGGTAAGTTGGATCACTCCGGGGGATTCAGGACGGAAGCCGGGAACCGGGACTGAGAAGCGAATGGTCACCCTGGTGAGCATCTTCTCCTTAAGCCTTGATATATCAGCCTCTTCGACCACGCTTCCATCCTTGATGATGGCCACGCGGTGGCAGAACTTCTCGACCTCACTCAGAACATGCGATGAGAAGAATATGGTGGTCCCCCCCTGGTTGGCCTCCTTCAGCAATTCAAAGAATCGGTGTTGCATCACCGGATCCAGTCCGCTGGTGGGTTCATCCAGAATCAGCAACTTTGGCTGGTGTAAGAGGCTCTGAATCAGGGCCACTTTTTTCTTGTTGCCCATCGAAAGGTCGTCGATCTTGCGGTTCAGATCGATCTCCATGGTTTCGACCAGCCTATGGTAATAACCGTCAAGGGGTACCCGGTAAAAGGCAGCCGCATACCGGAACAGCTCCTTGACCGTCATGCCGGGATAGTAACTGACCTCGGAGGGAACAAATCCTGTAAGCTTTTTAATGGCAGGACCCTGCCTGACGATGTCAAGTCCGAATATCCGGCCCTCTCCCCGGTTTGGAAAGATGAGGCTCAGCAGCAGGCGGATGGTGGTGGATTTTCCGGCACCGTTCGGACCGATGAATCCATAAACCTCTCCCGATGGAACGGTGAGGTCGAGGTTTTCAATTCCACGGTCGCGGCCATAGAATTTGGTTAATTGTTTGGTTTGGATGGCAAGCATGACGATGTTAACTTATGCTCAAAATTAAACCTGTAAATTTTACAAAAATCGCTTAATAAATACCTGATGAACATCATGGTTAATCCGCTTTCTGCCATGAAAATGCCGTGATTGTTTATATCTTAAACCCCTGTACAAAACAGCGCAACCATGAAGCTCCCCAAGTTAGTCATGCTATGCCTCTTACCCCTGTCGCTTCACTCACAGGATCGGGATTACCAGTCCCTCTTTGCAAATCTCAGGTTTGAAAATGTCGGTCCCTCCCGGGGCGGCAGGGTGACCGCCGTGGCCGGGGTGACTTCCCGTCCCCATGAATTTTATATGGGTGCGACCGGTGGGGGTGTCTGGAAAACCACCAACAATGGGGATAACTGGGTCAATGTGTCGGATGGATTCTTTGCCACCGGATCAATCGGAGCCATTCGGGTTTCTGAGAGCCACCCCGATGTGGTATGGGTCGGAACCGGCTCCGACGGTATCCGCAGCAACATCATCATCGGCAAGGGGGTTTACCGCTCTGACGATGCCGGTAAGACCTGGGGTTTCATGGGATTGCCTGAGACAGGACAAATCGGTGCCGTTGAGATCCATCCCGGCAACCCGGATATCTGCTGGGTAGCCGCCATAGGCAATCCCTTCAGTCATAACGAAGAGAGAGGAGTCTTCAGAACCGGCGACGGGGGGAAATCCTGGAATAAGGTACTTTACCTTTCAGATTCAACCGGCTTCTGCGATCTGGAGCTTGATCCGCATAATCCGGATGTCATCTACGCTTCGGCATGGACCGTGAAAAGAACCCCCTGGACCATAATATCGGGCTCAACCGAGGGCGGCGTTTTTAAAAGCAGCGATGGCGGTGAAAGCTGGGTGAAGCTGACAAACGGACTCCCCACCGGGATCGTCGGTAAGAGCGATCTGGCCGTCTGCCGGTCAAAGCCGGGATATGTCTATGTATTGATGGAGGCGGCCGATGGCCGGGGAGGACTCTTCTTTTCTGACAACTATGGAGAATCTTTCAGCCTGCTGAGCCAGCGCGACGGACTCCTTGACCGCCCCTTTTATTATACCAATGTTGATGTTGATCCCACCGATCCGGATGTGATCCATGTCAACAGCACCGCCTATTACCGCTCTGACGACCGCGGAAAAACCTGGCAGCGGAGGTCAACCCCGCATGGTGACAACCACGACCTCTGGATCAACCCTGAAAACAGAGACATCATGGTTCAGGCGAACGACGGTGGAGCCAACGTGACCCGCGACGGCGGCCAAACGTGGTCGACCCAGATGAACCAGCCCACCGCAGAACTATACCAGGTGGATGTTGATGATCAGTTTATCTACTCGCTCTATGCCGGCCAGCAGGATAACTCAACCCTGGCTATTCCACATACGGCAAGGGTCTCAGGCCGCGACCGGGGCAACAATTTCATCGCCGTCGGGGGATGTGAGACCGGTCCTGTTGTGCCCAAACCAGGCAACCACAACATCGTTTATGCCAACTGCAAGGGAAGGTTCGGGGTGTACGACAAAACCACCGGAGTGGAGAAACAGTATTATGTCGGGGCACAGAATATGTACGGCCACAACCCGAAAGACCTTAAATACCGCTTTCAAAGGGTTGCCCCCGTTTATGTCTCGCCCCACAATCCGGATGTCGTTTATCACTGCTCGCAATATGTACATCGTACCTTCGATGGCGGAGTCACCTGGGAGACCATCTCTCCTGACCTGACCGCCTTTGAGCCTGACAAACAGGTGATTTCAGGATCACCCATAACCCGCGACATCACCGGCGAGGAGTTTTACAGCACCCTCTATGCCATCGCCGAATCACCCATCAGCGAAGGGGTGATCTGGGTGGGTGCGAACGATGGTCCTGTTCATGTAACCACCGATGGCGGAAAAACCTGGACCAACGTCACCCCTCCTTCACTGCCTCCGGGCGGACGGGTTCAAACCCTTGAGGCCTCGCCACATCATCCGGCGAAGGCATATTTCGCAACCTACCGGTATCTTTTGGGGGATTTTGAACCCTACATCTACCGGACAAACGACTATGGAAAAACCTGGACCCGCCTGACCGACGGCTTCAACGGGATCCCGGCCGACTGGCCCACCCGGGTGGTCAGGGAAGACCCCGACCGGGAGGGATTGCTCTATGCGGGAACGGAATTCGGACTCTTCATCTCATTCGACGATGGAGGCAGCTGGCACTCGTTTCAGCAAAACCTGCCGGTGGTTCCGGTCTCCGATATTAAGGTGGTCAGAAAAGACCTGGTGCTGTCAACCATGGGACGCTCATTCTGGATCCTGAATGATCTCAGTCTCCTGCATCAGCTAACGGCGTCGGATTTTCACGGTCATCACCTTTTCAAACCCAGAACAGCCTACCGCTCCTTTGACCCGATGGAGGCCACCATCGATTATTATCTGAATGAGGATGTTGACCATCTCCGAATGGAGGTGTACGGGCCGGATGGAACACTCTTCACCACTCTCCGAAGCGAAAGCACTGCGGGATTTCACCGCGCAGGCTGGAATCTCAGGTCAACAAGAGAGGGGAGCGCTGCCTTACGGGGCAGAGTCACGGGACTAAAAGTTCCGCCTGGCCTATACCGGCTGCGGATGACTGCGGGCGAAGAGGTGCAGGAGCAATTTCTGGAGGTGCTGGCCGACCCCAGACTGGTTGCTGGAGGAATGTCCCAGGCTGATTTTATTGAGCAATATGACCTTTGCAACAGGGTGCTGGATCTCCAGGAGAGGGCTCGCTCATTTGCCGCCAGGGTGGATTCGCTATACGATCCGCTTAATAAACGGATCGAGCAGGGTGAAAGGCTCAGCAAGCGTGAGAGCCGTCAATACGAGCATGTCAGCCGCATCAGAAATCTGCTGGTCAACGCCACCGGTGCCTATCCTCAACCCATGTTGCTGAGTCAGATCTCCTACCTAAATTCAATGATCAGCCGAACCGACCAGAAACCTGGCCGCGATGCATGGATCCGTTTCGAAGAATTGTCAGCGCAACTGCTGGAAATGAGTCAATTAGTCAATAAGACAATTAGTCAATGAGACAATTATTCAATTAGTCAATACCAAACATGTTATGTCACCTACTGTAACCTTTCGTAACCTTCTGCAACCTTTTGTAACCCTTCTTCTCCTCCTCCTCTTCAGCGCCTCCTGCACTGTCGATCGTCAAACCCGGATTCTGGTCGTCCATGGAGGACACGGTTTTGATCACTCCAATTTCATGGAGATGTTCGCTAGTTTTTCCGGGATACAGTATTATGAGGTTACACAGCCGGAGGCCAACAACCTCTATGCCTGTGACTCAATCGACGATTTTGATGTATTGGTCTTTTATGACATGGTGCAGGAAATCAGCGAAGACCAGAAAAAGGCTTTTCTGGGAATGCTGGAGAAGGGGAAGGGGCTTGTTTTTTTGCATCACTCGATCGCTTCGTACCAGGAGTGGGATGAGTTCAAAAAAATTCTCGGGGCCAGGTATCACCTCGAACCCCGCGTCAATGACGGGGATAGCCTGCCGGCTTCAACCTATAACCATGATGTTGACATTGAGGTTCAGGTGGCCGATGACCAGCATCCTGTTACCAGAGGTTTGTCTGACTTTGTGATTCATGATGAAACCTATGATCTGGTTGAGATCCTGCCCAATATCCATCCATTGCTTACCACCTCACAGCCGGGCAGCATGCCCCTGCTCGGTTGGGTACACCGCTATGGCAATTCAAGAATTGTTTACCTGCAGCCCGGGCATGACAACAACGCTTACAGCCATCCCGGCTACAGGCAACTGGTAAGGCAGGCCATAGATTGGGTAAAATGAGAGATAAAGATTCCGGATATCGTTCCAATTTCTGGAATCAGGACAGATTTTAAAACCGAACGATTTGTTAATGCACTGACAATCAAGAAGAAAAAAACTTTGGCACACATGTTGATCGTGAGGAGGAAATAAACACGATCAAAAAATGAAAAGGATTTTATTGTTTCTGGTTGTCGGAGCCGCCCTGGGGTTGAGCTCCTGCATGAAAGAAGAAGTATCGATCAATCGCGAGATAGAACAGTCGATTGACAAGATTTCGGTATCTCCCTCTTTTGACTGGAAGACCACTCGTGATCTGACCCTGAACCTGACCGGTTACACCCGGGGTTTGGTGGAGGTTGAATCTGTGAAGGGAGTGGTTTATCAGAGTGCCTATCTGCTGAAATATCAGCCCTATGAAATGAAACTGACCCTTCCCGCCTACGAAAAAAAGGTGGTCCTTGTTTTTCAGGATCAGCGGGTTGAGGTAAGCATCGAATCGGGTGTGGTTAATCACCGTTTTGCAAAGTAGTTTTAACTTACAAAAGAGAAGAACATGAAATCAATGAAATATTTCTTTGCCTCCCTCCTGATCCTGGCCATCTCTGTTCAGGTGTCAATGGGACAGTCGTTTGTGCTGAGTCTTCAGTACAATCCGATGAGCTTCACCAACGCAAACCGCACCGTGCTGACCAATACCGGTAACAACGGTTTCAGCCAGGGGTCGGTTCACCGTTATAATAATGTGGTTACCATCGACGGGATTACGGTTTATGCAAAACTTACCGTCCTGGAGGTCAACAATGCCTTCATAACCCTTTTCGATGATGACGCTACTACTTCGTCACGCTTTCAGCCCAGAATCGGTTCGAACAATCGCAATGGTGGATACATTGTCTACAAAATGGAATTTTTTGACGCTGCCGATAATGCACCTGTTTTTCTGTATGATTATTACATGACCGGAGTGGATGTCGACGGAGAGAGTAAGAACAACCGCGAATACATCGAGATCGACGGGTTTGCCAGCTATCAGGTCGACAAGAGCACACAGCTGGATATTTCTACCAACAAGACCACCGGACGCACCCGGTTCCTGGGCCGCGACAGAAGTCTTGCCGGCATTACTTTCGAGAATACCGCCGCCTTCATAACCAACTTTTCGACTCCCAACAACGTCATCACCTTTGCCATGGGACAGACCGGAAGCAATGGTGAAAGACAGTACTCTGCACAGTTTGGCAGCAAGGGCGGTAACTTCAGCAACCCTCAGACGGTGAACAACCCTCTTCCGGTTGCCATCGACGATGTTGGAATTCCCGTTGAAGAGGCCACAGGCGGCATTACCGTCGACAATGTGCTGAGCAACGATCTTTATAATGGAAGTCCTGTTAAACCCACCGATGTGGTGATTGCCTTGATTTCAGGGGCAGCACATCCCGGTGTTGCATTGAATACCTCAACCGGTCGCGTTACGGTTGCCGCCGGTACTCCGGCCGGGAATTATGAGCTGACCTACCAGATCTGCATGAAGGTATCTCCTTCGGATTGTGACCTGGCTAATGTTTTCGTTGAGGTCATAGCTCCCCAGAATATTGTGAATTACTATCCGGCAAGCGGGTTTGGCACCCTCGCCTTTGAAGACATGTGGCCCTGGGAAGGTGACTATGACTTCAACGATGTGGTGGTGGATTACCGTTTTGAGATCCATACCAACTCACAGAACTATATAAAGAGCGTTACCGGCACCTTCGTTCTGAAGGCCTTCGGAGCCTCCTACAGAAACGGATTTGGTTTTCAGTTTTCAGGCAAAATCGATCCGGCTCTGCTGACCGTCAGCGGCTCACAGCTCTTTGAAAACTATATCAAGCTGAGCAACAACGGCACCGAGAACGGACAAAGCAAGCCGACGATCATTGTTTTTGACAACACCTTCGGACTGATGAGACATCCGGGAGTGGGCATCGGGGTCAACACCGATCCCGCCGCTCCCTATGTGGATCCGGCTACCGTGGTGATCGAGATCAATTTCCCGGCCAATACCTACAAGTATAACGACCTTGACATCGCCGGATTCAATCCTTTCGTGATCATCGATGGCGTTCGCGGTCGTGAGGTTCATCTGCCCGACTATGAGCCGACCGACCTGATGGACCGCAGCCTTTTGACTACCGGTGATGACGACAGCAATCCGTCAATCGGTCGCTATTACAAGAATCTCCGCAATCTCCCCTGGGGCATCAGTCTTTACGAATCGTTCGACTACCCGATTGAGAAGGCCGAGATTACCGATGCCCACCTTAAGTTTGACGACTGGGCAGTCAGTAGCGGCACCCTCTATCCCGACTGGTTCAAAAACCTGGCCGGCTATCGCAACAACGAACTGATCTACAAGAAGTAAATCGTGTTTATTTACATATCTTTGCTGAACTGCCCGGGAAACCGGGCAGTTTTTTTATGGCCAGCGGATCATTGAAGATCCTGAGAGTCTTTACTCCTTTCCGACGCAATAAAGGTATTTCGTGCCCCTGATCAGCAATCTGTCCTTGACCAGCACGGGTGAGGCCACAAAATTGTCATCGAACTGAGTATGGGTAAGAACGGTAATGCCGTCTGAACCGGCCTCACACACGTAAAAGGATCCCTCATCGCTGCACATATACAGGTTGTTGCCCGCCAGGGTCGGGGAGCTGTAGAACAACCCCTTGACCTCTGGCAGTTGGGTTTGCCAAAACTCCTCTCCGCTCAGGATGTCAAGAGACCACAGCTTGCCGCCAAAACCAAGGATATAGACTTTCCCGCCGACTACAACGGGTGTGGCAACATCGGTACCCATCCCGCTTTTTTCCCACAGAAAGTCCTTCCCGGTCATTTTGCCATCAACGTTCAGCTTCATGGCTGCAAGGTGCCTGCCCCTTCCATAAGGAACCACGACAACTCCATCATAAACCACCGGTGAAGCGATGGTGCGCCAGTATTGTCTGTTTTCGGGGTTGAACCCGCTGTATTCCCATTTGATGGCTCCGGTTTTTGCGTCGTGTCCCGTCAGGTGGTCAGCTCCCCACACCACGATGGTGGTTTGTCCCTCTTCGGTGACCACCAGCGGAGTGGTATAGCTCTGAGCCGTCTCCTGATTGCATTCGTAAGTTCTGTCAACCTTCCAGGCAACCTCACCTGTTGATTGTTTCAGTGCCAGAAGATACGACTGGCCTTCATGCTGGATGGCAACCACCACATTTCCTTCGGCGAGAACAGGACTGGTCCCGAAATCCCACCAGAAGGTCAGCTCGCCGAATGCTTCCTGAAGGTTGGTTCTCCAGAGAACATTTCCTTCAAAATCAAGTGCCGCCATTGTTGTGGTCTTGAAGAGGACAAAAATCCGCTCTCCGTCGGTGATAGGTGAGGGGCTGCTGCCGCTTCCCCTGGGATGTTTCCCGGGAATCTGCCTGCCCAGCTTCACCTCCCACAGCTGATTTCCTTGCCAGTCGAAGCAGAGCACGCCATCCTCGCCATCCTCGCCCTCTCCAATCCCTGAGGTCAGGATGATCCGATCATTCCACACAACCGGTGTGGATCCGCCTGCGCCGGGCAACTTTGCCTTCCAAAGCAGATCACTTGCGCTGAATTTAACAGGGTAGTTTCCTTGCTCCGCAACTCCGTTGGCACCTGGACCACGCCATTGGGGCCAGTTTTGTGCCTGTAATGTCACCGTTAATAGAATAATGGCACAAAAACTTGTAAATCTGAATTTTAAGGTGTTGGTCATATGTTTTCTGATTAACGGCTTAAGGCGGCTAAAATATGCAAAAAAACAAAACCTTATGGGCATCATGGCCTGACATGTTTTGCACCCTTGATTCCGTAAGCTTTTCAAGCAACGCGGCTTAATTAAATGGCAAAATCTGATCTCATTTGCGATCGTATCCAGTCAAACCATATGGGCAATCCGGAGCCGTTGGTACATGAGGTTTCAATGACAGGAAGATTGCCATTCAGATCGTGGATGTATTTTCCGAATCGATCCCGACTGAAATTTGTATAGGGAATCAGGTCTGTCTTATTCAGAACCACCACTGAGGATTCCCTGAACAACATGGGGTACTTCACCGGTTTGTCATCTCCTTCAGGTACACTGATCATGGCTACCTTTTGGTTTTCGCCCAAATCAAATGCGGAAGGACAAACCAGGTTTCCAACATTTTCCACAATGATCAGCTGAAGTTGGTCGAGATTCAGATGGTCAAATGCTCTGGCAACGGAGTGGGAATCGAGGTGGCAGCCACCCTCTGTATTGATTTGTATGATCGGGGCGTTAAAAGGCTGCAGTCTTCGGGCATCGTTGTCGGTAGCAACGTCCCCTTCGATGATGGCAATTTTCAATTCGCCGCAAAAGTGAGCCAGTGTTTTTTCAAGGAGGCTGGTTTTTCCCGCTCCCGGAGAGCTGATGATGTTGATCATCAAGATGTTTTTCTCTGCTAAGGTTTTGCGGTTGAGTTGGGCTACGTTCTGGTTTCTGTCCAGAACATTCTTCATTAATACGATTTCCATTTTATTCTCCTGTTAGTGATTTTATATAAAGCTCCTTCCCCGATAGGGTGTTCAGTCGAAAACTACCACAACTGGGGCAAATGAATAAACGCTCACTGATCTCCGACTCTGCTGAGCAATCGCGGCAGGACACGAACACCGGTTGCCATTCGATTACCAGTTTGCACTTTTCAGCCAGGGTGCCTTTTGCAGAGGTCTCAAAGGCAAACACCAGCATGGCGGGTACCAGATGGTGCATTCTGCCAATAACCATCTCTACACGGGTGACCCGGGAGAGTTGATGAGCAGCCGCAACCTCAGTCACGGTTTCCAAAACACCTTCTATGATAGCGAGTTCATGCATAGTGGTTAACAGATTCGCGGCACTGGATCCCCGGAAAGCATAGTTAAGAGCCTTGTGCCGGTGATCAGGGTTTCCATGACAACGCGTCCTTGGTTTTGCTGTGTAATCACTCCTATTACACAAGCGTCTTGTCCTAAAGGGTGAGATCTTAATGAAGAAATCACATCAGATGAAACCGTTTCATCGACAATCAGCAGAACCTTACCTTCATTTGCCAGGTAAAGGGGATCCAGCCCAACCAGGTCGCATACTCCGGCGACTTCGGGCCTGACCGGTATTCTGCTTTCCTGGATTGAGATTCCCCATGGTTGCTTTTCGGCGACTTCGCACAAGACCGTTGCCAGTCCTCCCCTGGTTGGATCCCGCATAAACCTGATGCGGGTGCCGAATCTTGTAATTCTCTCAACCAAGGGAAAAATGCTGGAACAATCACTCGGTATTTCTGTCAGTATTTGTCCGGGAAATCGGGCTGAGAAGATCGCAGTCCCGTGATCGCCGATGGTTCCGCTCAGGATAATCCTG
Source organism: uncultured Porphyromonadaceae bacterium (assembly GCA_964351455.1). GTDB lineage: Bacteria > Bacteroidota > Bacteroidia > Bacteroidales > UBA12481 > JAGHDB01. The sequence continues at coordinate 8,355 of CAYGOU010000006.1, read as the reverse complement.
TCACCGGGCTTTATCCCCTCTCCGGTGGAGACCTGCTCAAGTTCAGGGATAATAGTGCCGATTCCGGTAGTGGAGATATAGATTTTATCACACTGCCCGGCTGAAACTACCTTAGTATCAGCTGAAACAATGGGTATTCCAAGTTTTTTGGTTTCGTGGGCCATGGAAATTACAATCTGTTCCAGAACCGACATGTCAAGCCCCTCCTCGAGGATAAATGATGCAGTGACTGAATGGGGTCTGGCACCGCTGACTGCCAGATCATTGGCTGTACCGCATATCGAAAGCTTGCCGATATCTCCACCGGGAAAAAGGATCGGATGAACCACAAATGCATCGGTTGATACGACAATCCTTCCCGACAAAGGATCCAGTAACGATGCATCAGTTTCACGGTCCAGGTAACGATTATGCAGGTGGGGCTTAAAGAGGCCGCGTATCAATTCTCGCGTCAATCTACCTCCGCTCCCATGCGATAGAAGCACTTTACCGTTCATAAGTCAGTGTTCATAGTATGCCCTGATATTGGTAGAAAGCCTGGCAAGCCCCTTCAGATGAAACCATGCAGGCACCGGCTGGAGAGTCTGGAGTGCAGGATGTTCCGAATAATGTGCATTCAGGAGGAGCGATTAACCCACGTATGATTTCGCCGCATCTGCAACCCTGGTTGTGTTTGTCCGGAAATTCCGGTACGCTGAATCGCTGAAGCGTATCGAAAAACGCGTAGTTGCCCCGGGGGATGAGCCCGCTTTTCGGAATATGTCCCAACCCGCGCCACCAATCGTCACTGACCATGAAAACTTCGTTCATGATATTCAAGGCTTTCAGATTGCCATGCGGTTTAACGGCCCTCTTGTACTGAATCTCAACGGTGGCCTTGTTGCCATTGATTTGCCGGATCAGCATCAGGATGGATTCAAGAATGTCTGAAGCTTCAAAACCTGAAATAACACAAGGAATTCCATGGTCGCGTGCCAGAAATTCAAAGATGCCAGAACCGGTTATCGTACTTACATGTCCCGGGCAGATGAACCCGTCGAGGTTTAATTGTTCACCAGCCAAAGCCGACATAGCCGGAGGCATGATCTTATGGGCGCTGAGGACTGAAAAGTTTTTAATTCCTCGGCTCTTTGCAGTCATTATCGTTGCAGCCACTGACGGAGCCGTTGTTTCAAAGCCGATACCCAGAAAAACCACCTGTTTATCCTTATTGCTGTCAGCAAGTTCCAGTCCCTGAAGCGGGGATAGGACTACCCGGATATCGGCTCCGGCTGCCCTGTATGCTTCCAGACTTTGACCGGAACCGGGTACCCTGATCAGATCACCGAATGTGGATATAATCACAGGATAGTTTTGTGCCAGATGAATTGCTCTGTCGATGAATCCGGTATGGGTTACACAAACCGGACATCCGGGACCGGACAAAAGAGTAATGCTGTCGGGAAGCAGTGAGTTAATTCCGAATTTCCGGATCGCATGGGTATGCCCTCCGCAAACTTCCATTAACCGGACCGGCTGATTAGCCTCTTTGCGGATGGCAGTCAGCAATTCCTGAAACCCTTTCATGGTGAGTCATTAAAGGAGTCAATCTCGCGAATGAGGCTCAGAATATCCTCCGCCTCACCGACGGAAATTTTTTGAATAATAAAACCTGTATGGATCAGGACAAGATCTCCCACCTCAATGTTTTCAACAAGATCCAGGCACGCCTGGATCCGGAGCCCACTTGTCTCTACGATGGCCATATTACCAGTGGTTGATACGACCTTGGCCGGGATGCTAAGACACATTTCTGTTGTTTTGATTTTTTGCGGCAATAACTAATTGACCCAATGATATTCCGCCATCATTGGGGGGAACCATTCGGTTGGAAAACACCGTAAATTTGTTTTTGATTAGTAGGGTCCTGGTTAAATAGGCCAGGAAGGCATTTTGAAATGTGCCACCCGACAGAACCACTTTTGTAAGGCCGGTTGCCTCCCTTGCCCTGATGCATGTCGTAAGGATTGTTCGGGCAATGGTACGATGAAATCTGGCGGAGATAATTGAGACCGGAACCTGACTCTCCAGATCAGCCCTGATAGCTTCAATAGTTGGTGTAAAACCGATAGTTTGTTCAGCCAGGTAAGGATACTCGCTCATTTCATTCTGATCAGCTGCCATCTCCAGCCTCATGGGTGCTTCGGCATCAAAAGTGTTCTCAATGCAGCAGCCGGTTAGGACTGATACTGCATCAAAGAGCCGTCCCGCCGATGAAGAGACTGGAACCGGGATATCCGACCGAAGGAGGTTAAGCACCTGGTTGAGCCGACTTTCAGCGATTCCTTGTAAACCCGGGAATGAAGAGAGTGGAATTTTCTCCCCATAGCACTGATATAGATACGAAAGCGCAATCCGCCAAGGTTCTTTTGACGATGTGTCACCACCCGGTAGTTTTATGGGATCAAAACCGGAAAAACGTGTGAACTGATCCAATGTGGTGATCAGAAATTCACCGCCCCACTGGGTCTGATCGGTGCCGAGCCCGGTTCCATCAAACGCTACTCCAATAACCGGTTCATCGAGTTGGTGTTCGGCCATGCAAGATGCAATATGCGCATGGTGATGTTGGACAGCCATAACAGGGATCCCCAGTGAGTTGCCATGTTGTGTGGAAAGATAATCAGGGTGCAGGTCGGTGACTATCAATGACGGATCGAAACGGAACAGCTTCTTAAACCTGGCCAGAGATTCCTCCATGAACCTGAAGTTTTCAAGGCTTTTCAGATCCCCGATATGCTGGCTTAGTATGGCCTCATGATCTTTTCCGAGGCAAAATGTATTTTTTTGCTCAGCTCCGAGTGCCAGTATACCCTCCACCGACAACGTCAATGGAATGGTGGCCGGAACAAAACCACGCGATCTCCTGATCAGAATCGGCATATCTCCCGATACCCGAACAACCGAGTCATCTGACCGGTTGATGATTTGACGATTGCTGTGTAAGAAAAAGTCTGCAACACCGCATAATCTCTCCTCAGCCTCCGTAGGGGAAATCACAATGGGTTCATCGGAAATATTCCCGCTAGAGCAAACCAAGGCTTCAAATCTTCCTTCCGTCATGAGTTGGTACTGCAGTGGCGTATAAGGCAGCATAACTCCAAGACTTCCCAATCCTTTGTTTATCAGAAGGTTTATCCTCGCTGCTTCATTTAAGATTACAATCGGACGTTGCCATGATGTTAAAGATATTTCCTCCTGTTCTGAACAATGACAGTAGCGATGTATAGTCTCAATGTCGCGAAACATCACTGCAAAAGGCTTACCATCGCGCTGTTTTTTTCGGCGAAGATCCGCTATTGCCGTGGGATTTGCAGCATCACAGACCAGGTGGTATCCGCCGATTCCCTGGATGGCACCTATCTGTCCTGCACGCAGAGCACCTATGATCTGGTTTAAAAGAGCGGTGCCTGCCAAGTTTTCGGGTTGCAACCCTTTTAGAGTGTAAACCGGACCGCAGTGAAGGCATGCAATCGGTTGAGCGTGAAATCGACGGTCAAGGCTATTGTTATATTCCGTTTTACAGCTTTCACACATGTAGAACTCCGCCATGGAGGTGTTAGGTCGATCCCACGGAATGCTGAGGACTATACTGAACCGGGGACCGCAATGCGTACAGTTGACAAATGGATAGTTTATCCTGCGAGGATGGCTTTTCATATCCTCCAGGCACATTTCGCAAACGGCAATGTCCGGACAGATTCCGGTTATCCGGGCCGACTCATTCTTACTGTCAAGGATTGTAAATCCAGGCAGAATTCTTGTCCCAGCCTGTTGAACCCATTCGACCGACCGGATTATTGAAGGCAAAGGCGCATCAAGTTTTATTCGATTAAGAAAAACATCCAGCTTATCCCGGGTGCAAGAGACTGATATCCATACCCCATCGGCCCGGTTCTCGACGGTCCCGTCCAAAGAGAGTTTGCTGGCCAGCCGGGTTATGAAGGGTCGGAATCCCACACCCTGAACAGTTCCCTGCACATGGACCTGAAAGCTAGATGGGAGCTCCGACATGGTTATGCGGTTTTATTCATCATTCAGGTCATCCTCTCTTTTATTCAGGTGGAAGATCAGGGCCTCGATTTCCGTGCTGATGTTGATATTACTGACAGTAATGTTTTTGGGGACTTTTAGAATCAGCGGAGCCAGGTTCAGAATACCCATGATTCCGGTTTCAACCAGTTGGTCACATACGTTTTGGGCTGAAATTGCTGGTGTAGCGATTATAGCCGTATTCACCCTGAACCCTTGAATTACAGGTGAAAGCTTATCCATGGAAAATACGGGAATTCCAGCTCTGCTGTTCTGCTTCGAAGGATCAATGTCGAAAGCTGCAACGATATAAACGTTTGTTCCAATGTAACGGTTGTTATAATTGGCGAGTGCCCGCCCAATGTTGCCCATACCAACCAGAATGATGTTCCTCACCTCGTTTAGGACAAATTTTTCGTTCAGAGAGATAAGTAGAGAGTCTATGTCGTAGCCCGCCTTTCTATTACCGGATAGTTTGCTCTGTGAAAAGTCTTTGCGTAACTGTTCTGCACTCACACCAGCCTCGTTTCCCAAAGTATGCGAAAAGACTCTTTTGAACCCGAGTTGTTTGAACCTTAAAAGGCACTGGCGGTAAAGCAGTAATCGTTTGATAATATTTCTGACAACCATTTTACGTTCAGATTTTCACAATAAATTAATGATTTGTTATACGGTCTACAAAGAATATTTAGGGATGATGATCTTTTTTCTATTGTAAATATAAGATAATTAATATGATAATAAAAACATGACAATTATCATGGTTATATTTTAGATTTATTATACTTAAATTATAGTTGGGTTTGAAAATGAAGGGGTTGGATATTGTTCAAGTTTTCACAATAAATGAAAGCGACATAAGCCATGAATGAGTACAATAGGACTGGAATCATATTCTGCGAACCACCCCTCGGGTATCCGTTAGTGGACCTGACTAACCTGATTACCATGGTTAGAAGTAACCTGAAAATACCCGTGATCATCGATCAAACCAGATATCTTTTTTCGGATTTTCATGTTCTGATCGAGACAATCCACCTTCACCGGTTGACCTCAGTCATACTGACGGGCAATATGCCGGAACGATTTGCGCATCTGGTGCGTTCTGCGATGAGCAACCTTGGTTACAGTACAGAATCAGTGTTTGTTGTAGACCCCGGGGAGCATTGGACAATGGAGGAAAGCCGCATCCGGGAGGTTTATAAGTTATTAGAGCGAGCATATATCCAGATTGTCGATAGAAGAATAGTTGCTACCAATGTTCATTCTGACACCGTGGTGGTAGGGGCGGGGATCGCAGGTATTCAAGCTGCTCTTGAGTTAGCCAATGCCGGAATCAAAGTATTTCTGATTGAGAAATCCGGTACGATTGGCGGCCACATGGCCAAATTCGACAAGACATTTCCAACCTTGGATTGTGCTGCCTGCATATTGACACCTAAAATGGTTGAGATCGGGCAACATCCAAATATTGAACTCATGACCTGCTCCGAGGTTGTTGCTCTTGACGGGAAGGCCGGAGAGTTTAAGGTAACTGTCAGGCAGTCTCCGCGATGGGTCGACGAAAAAACTTGCATCGGTTGCGGCACCTGTTCGGAGAAGTGTCCGGTGCAGGTTGTGAATGAGTTTGATGAGGGTACAAGCATGAGAAAGGCCATCTATATGCCATTTCCTCAGGCTGTGCCAAATAAGTATATGATTGATGGCAAGGCCTGTCGGTTTCTATTGGAAGCGAAATGCGGCGTCTGCTTAAAGGTATGTCCGGTTAACGGCTGTATCAATTTTTATCAGGCTACCCGTGAGATTGAGATACAAGCAGGGAATATAATTGTTGCCAATGGCTTTAAAGTCTTTCAAGCCGCCAGAATTGAAAGGTTCGGTTATGGTAAGTTCCCGAATGTTTTGACCTCGCTGGAATTTGAACGTCTGATAAATGCTGCAGGCCCAACCGGGGGTGAAATTGCATTCCGGACGACCGATAAGAAGGGGAATAGGGTTTTTCTGAATGATAGCGCAAAGCCGGGCCGAATTGGGATCATCCATTGCATCGGCAGCCGGGATGAGAATTTTAATTCGTATTGTTCCAAGGTTTGCTGCATGTATTCCCTCAAACTTGCGCACCTCGTGCGCGAAAAACTCCAGTCGGCCGAGGTGTATGAGTACTTCATTGACATGCGTGCGTACGGAAAGGGTTATGAGGAGTTCTATTGCAGAATTCAGGATGAAGGAGTGCACATGATCAGGGGTAGATCTGCCCGAGTGGATCAAGCTGGGGATCACCTTCACCTGAGAACAGAGGATATCTTATCAGGCAGGATCCTCGAACAGGATATGGATATGATCATACTTTCGGTTGGCATGGAACCAACTGCTGACCAAAAAGAACTCTCAGGTATCCTGGGTATTGACCTTGACAGTGAAGGGTGGTTTAAAGCATTGCGGCATGAGATTGATCCGGTTATGTCAAATCGACCTGGCATATGGATCGCCGGTGCTTGCCAGGGTCCGAAGGATATTCCGGATTCGGTGACACAGGCATCGGCCGCAGCGGCTGGGGTCCTTCAGAGTATTCTGCGTGGAACCCTGTCAGATTTAGCCGTTTTTCCTCTGACCTACAAAACAAATTAGTAAGACATGATATCAAGAGTTGATCCGGGTTTTAAGCAGGAGCTTGAAAAATTTGGTCTTCACGAATGGAACGAATGCTATCATTGCGGCAATTGCACTGCGATCTGTCCTCTTACCAGGGATGATTCTCTGTTTCCCAGAAGAGGAATAAGACTGGCCCAGATGGGACTTAAAAAGCAATTGGCATCCTCTGTCGAACCCTGGCTTTGCTATTATTGTGGCGAATGCAGCGAAACCTGCCCCAGGAATGCTAACCCCGGTGAGCTCATGATGGTGCTACGGCGGTACCTGACTGCCTATTATGACTGGACTGGCCTCTCGAGATTGTTTTATACCAGGAAGATTTGGGAATTTGCAGCCATCATTCTTATAGCCCTGGTTGTAGTGGTATCTTTTCTGTTATTTCTTTCCCCCTCACCCGAACTGTTTTCCAACCCATCAGCCTTTATAAATGATCAGGGTGGCGTGATGATAAACAGTCTTGCCGACGGGATTGCCGGGCCCAGATTTATCCAGTTAATCCATATCGGTGATCTCCTTATGGCTCTGATAGTGGGAGGATTCCTGATCAGCAATATACTGCATATGTTTTATAGGGTAATCCTTTCAAACAAGCAGGTACATATCCCCTTTGCAGCCTATTTTACAGAATTCTGGAGCCTGTTATTCAACTTTGTAACACAGGCCAGGTTTTCAAAATGCCATAACAGAACCTATTGGATTGGCCATCTGCTTGTAATGAGCGGTTATACAATAATGTTTACCATCATTGTGCTCTTCCTCAAGGAGTTCCAGATCGAAGAGGTCAGGCCCTGGTATAACTGGCAGCGGTTGCTCGGTTATTATGCAACCATCGGGTTATTGTTTTTCCTGATATACACCTTTATAGGCAGAATCCGAAAAACCGACCTGAAAATGCAATTCTCACATACCTCTGACTGGATGTTCATCGTGCTTCTGTTTTTAACCACTATCACAGGAATTCTGATCCATATTTTTCGTATTTCAGGCATGCCGGTAGCAACCTATTATTCCTACCTGATCCATCTGGCCGTTCTAGTACCGATGATCGTTGTCGAGGTTCCTTTTTCGAAATGGTCGCATCTGGCGTACAGGCCCTTTGCGATTTATTTTAGCCGACTTCAAAGATATGGCAGGGCCCGTCAGGTGGCCCTTGAATTAGAATATGCTAATTAAACCATCATAATGGAAGACATAAGAATAGGAGTTTATATCTGCTGGTGCGGAACAAACATAGCCAAGAATGTTGACGTCGAAAGAGTTGCTCTGGAAGCCAGAAAAATGCCAGGCGTGAAGGTTTCCAGGGATTATAAATATATGTGTTCCGATCCCGGGCAGGACATCATTATTAAAG
>CAYGOU010000006.1:0-271 GCA_964351455.1 uncultured Porphyromonadaceae bacterium | reverse complement strand
GTGGTTGCAGCGTGTTCACCGCGGATCCATGAGTTAACCTTCAGGAAGACACTGGAAAGGGCCGGGTTAAACGCCTATCTGTTTCAAATGGCCAATATCAGGGAACATGTGTCATGGGTTCACGATGACCGTCAAATGGCCACGCAAAAAGCAATCCATCTAGTTACGGGTGCCATAAAGCGAGTCCGGTGGCAGGAGGCCCTTAATAAAAGAAGCGTAAAGGTGAATCCCTCAACCCTCGTGATTGGTGGAGGTATCGCCGGACTAACCG
>CAYGOU010000005.1:0-29032 GCA_964351455.1 uncultured Porphyromonadaceae bacterium | reverse complement strand
ACCTATTATAATGCTTATGCATGCAAAAAATCAAACCCTTTGGTAAACCATAACATTGCTTATCTTCGATGCATGCTGCTTTCAATCATCATACCGGCATACAATGAGGAGGCCACCATCCGGCTGGTGCTGGAAAGGGTGAACGCTGTTGAACTGATGGATCAAACCGGCAAGCAAATGTTGGTGGTTGACGATGGTTCGACCGATGGAACCTCAGGTCAGATCGCCCGCTTCATTGAAGAACATCCCGATGCCAATATCCTTTCGATCCGGCACGACCGAAACATGGGCAAGGGTGCCGCCCTTGCGACAGGAATCCAGGCGGCCGCCGGAGATCTGATCATCGTTCAGGATGCCGACCTTGAGTATGATCCCCGCGAATACAACCTCATGCTCAGGCCGGTACTCGAGGGCTACGCAGATGTGGTGTACGGCAGTCGCTTCGTGGGGAGTCAGCCGCACAGGGTACTCTTCTTCTTCCATTCGGTGGGTAACCGCTTTCTGACCTTTCTCTCCAACCTCTTTACCAACATCAATATCACCGACATGGAGTCGGGGTTCAAGCTGTTCCGGGCCGAGGTGCTGAAACCGATCCGTCTCCGTGAAAAGGGCTTTGGTTTTGAGGTGGAGGTCACCGCCAAAATATGCCGCGTACCCGGAATCCGGATCTATGAGATAGGAATCTCCTACTACGGCAGAACCTACCGGGAGGGCAAAAAGGTAAACTGGAGGGACGGATTCCGTGCCATCTGGTGCATCCTCAAATACAACCTCTTTTCGCGCAGGTAATTAAGGCATTCAGCGCTCCTGAAGCATCTGCAGGTAATTGGGATTGACCTTTATACCAAGCTCCCGGGCCTTCAGGATATCCTCAAGAGCACTCTTAAAATTGCCCATCTGACTTAACTGGTACGACCGGTTCTGATAGTAGCTTCCCTTGCGGGGATTCAGGCGGATCGCCTGGTTGAAATCGGACAGCGCCTCTTCGTTTCGATTCAGATAACCGTAACAGCGTCCTCTCTGGTTAAGCATGTCAGGATCCGTGGGATTGGTTTTCAGGTAGATTGTGGCATCGTTTACCGCCGCTTCGTAACGGCCAAGGGTATAGTGCGCCAGCACCCGATTCGACCTAGCCCGCTGATTGGCCGGATCCAGCTCAAGCGCCCGGTTGAGATCGGCCAGCGCCTCATCGTATTGCTTTCTCGATCCGAAAATGGCTGCACGATTGCCCAGCGCCTTGCTGTTATCCGGATTTAATTCAAGAGCCCTGTTGATATCCACCAGCGCCTTGTCCCATTCGCCGGTCTCAAAATAAACCTCACCCCGGTTGCTGTAGGCCAGATATCCGCCGGGACTGACGGCAATGGCCCTTGTGTAGGCTGCAACCGCCTTTTCAATCTGCCCCTGCTCACGAAAGAATATTCCGAGGTTGTTATGGGCTATGAGGCTGTTGGGATACCTGTCTATCACATTGGTGAAGAGGGTTTCAGAATCCTTCCAGACCTTGACCTGAAACCAGGTGATGAGGCTCATGATGATAACCCAGATGGCAACCGGTATTACCGTGACCAGCGGCCACCGGATTCTGAACGCCTGTTCGGCAAGCATGGCCAGGATGATAAAGAGCCCGATGTAGGCCAGGTAGGTGAATCTATCGGCCAGAAAAGCTGTTCCGGCGCCGACCACCTGAAGCATGAAAACCACATTAACCACGAAAAAGAGGAGTGCGAATACCCATTCCGGTTTTTTTCTGACAAATCTCCAGGCTGCCACGAGCAGGATCAGCACCATTCCGGCACTCAGGTAGAAGGTTGCGCTCAGACTCGCCGGCATCGGATAGATGGCCGATAAAGGATAGGGTACCACCGCTTTATAGAGGTAGACACAAAGTGAATAGGTACCTACAAAGATCCGCTGGTAAAAGGGCAAATCCGAATTGATTTCGAGCGAACCGCGCTGACTCAGCAGCAGAATACCGATCACCCCGGTCAGCAATGAAAGAGCCAAAAAGGGGATTTTGTTCAGCAGCTGTTTTGCAATTAACCTCCTCTCCTGCAGATAATCGATCAGGATCAGAACCAGCGGCAGGGTAACCGCCTGGATTTTACTGAGAAGAGAGAGCACGAACAGCAAAAGGGTGATGTAGTAAAACCTTCTATGGCCATGTTGGCGGAACCGGGTATAGACAATCAAAGAGGCCAGAAAAAACATACCGTAAAGCAGGTCCTTTCGCTCGGTGATCCATGCTACAGACTCAACGCGCATGGGATGGATGCCAAACAGAAGGGCCACAAAGGCTGCAACAAACAGAGAAAACCCGAGGCGGCGGATCAGGATGAAAACCAGCAATGTGTTCACCAGATGCAGAAGCAGGTTCGTTGTGTGAAAAACCCCGGGTTTCATTCCAAATATTGCATGCTCAATCGCAAAGCTCAGGGTGGTCAAAGGGGTGTACCCTCCAATGACCTCTCCGGTAAAAATGTTCTTTAGCGTGGTGGCATTGAGCTCCTTGACATTGGGATTCTCGGTGACATTAACATCATCGTCCCAGTCAACAAAACCGTGGTTCAGCACCGATGAGAAAACCAGAAAGGTGATCAGCAGAATGGCAGCAGCAAGAAGCCACTCCCTGCGACGATTTAGAAATTCATAACGAAGGTTGACCATGGGTAAAACTTGGATGCGGGTAAATTTACATAATACCCCAAACAACCCAACCAAACCATAAAACCTAAAATTTCATACCTTTCGAACTAATTTAAATAACAAAACATGAAAATTGAAAAGAACAGCGTGGTTGAGATCCACTATACGCTGACCGATGATCAGGGGGAAACCATCGACAGTTCGGCAGGACAGCAACCACTGCCCTATATCCACGGAATCGGAGCCCTTATCCCGGGACTTGAAAAGGAGCTCGAGGGAAAAGAGGCCGGTGATAAGCTGAAGGTGGTCATTGGCGCGGTTGAGGGTTATGGTGAATACAACCAGGAACAGGTCTTCGAAGTGAGCAAATCGGGATTTCAGGGGGATGAGGATCTGGAGGTCGGGATGCAGGTTCAGCTTGATACTGATTCAGGACCTGCCATTGCCATGGTCACAGAAATTGAGGGAGATTCGGTGACCCTCGACCTGAATCATCCGCTGGCCGGAATGGAACTCAACTTTGATGTGGAGGTGGTTTCTGTAAGAGCCGCCTCGCCTGAGGAATTGAGCCACGGACATGTTCACGGTCCGGGCGGACATCAGCATTAGGCAAATCTCCAATGTTTCAGGGTTGCAGGTTGCGGGTTACAGGTTACAGGATACTGGTTACTGGTTGCTGGTTGCTGGTTGGTTTTCTCGGGGGTGCTTTTTCGGGGTATGCCGGGCTGAAGGGGCAGCAACTTGAGCCGCACCAGGCGGCCATCATTGCACAAAACTGGGTGCGGGCAGAGAGTCCGAATTTTAAAACCGCCCTTTTGATTCGGGAGGTGGCCCTTCATGAAGGGTTGTATCTCGTAAGTTTCGATCCCTCGGGATTTGCCATCGTTCCTGCCGCGAGGCAGGAGATCCCGGTCTGGGCCTATTCAACTGAAAGTACGATTCCCGATGATCCTGACCACCCCTTCAACCTCCTTGTTCTACCCCACTTCAGGGCATCCATTGAAGACCTGACCCTTAAGCCACAAAACTCATACTCGAAAGTACCCGTTAAACCTGAAACCGCAAACTTCAAACACAAAACCGACCTCTCCGTTGATCCGATCTTAACGGCGCACTGGGGACAGGGAATTCCCTGGAACAAGTTCTGTCCCGCTGACGACAGCGGAAGACATGCCCTGGTTGGATGCGTGGCAGTGGCCATGTCACAGATCATGTACCATTGGGAGTGGCCGCCACGCGGCTATGGATCCAATAGTTATACCCCCCTGGCCCATCCGCAATATGGGGTGGTTTCTGCCGACTTTGACACGCTGTACGGATGGGCAGATATGGATCCCGTCATTCCCTCTGACGCCTCTGCCCTGCTGCTTTTTCACACCGGGGTGGCAAGCTTCATGAATTATGGTCCCGACGAATCGGGCTCCAACACCTCCTTTTTTGCCATGGAAGCCCTCGAGAAGAATTTTTTCTACCATACAGGTTTACTCTTCAGGGAGATGGAGGAGTTTACCTGGCAGCAATGGACCCGAATGCTTCGTCAGGAGTTGGCCAATAACCGGCCGATACTTTACAACGGCACCAACCCCGTCACAAAGGCAGGTCATGCATTCAACATCGACGGGTACCGCGACAACGATTTTTTTCACTTTAACTGGGGGTGGAACGGAGCAGGAAACGGGTGGTTCATGCTTTGGGGCATGGGTGGAGGTGGCAGTGATTTTTCATTGCACCAGGGAGCCCTTTTCGGTTTTCAGCCTGCCAACCAGCCCCTCCACGACCGTCCCTCTTCGCTGCTGGCGCTCTCAGGCGACGACTTTGCCGAACTGATGTGGGACAGTCCCTCTGTTTCAGACCTCTCACATTATACCGTTTACAGAAATGGCGAGCAGATTGCCCTCACCTCGTCAACCCGTTTCCGCGATGAGGATCAGGCCAACGGCACCACCAACCGCTATACGGTTACCGCTTCATACACCGGCCAGCATCCGGGTGAGTCATTGCCAACTCCAGAAGCCCTGGTAAGCCCCTGGCCAAGAATAATTCCTGAATATCATCAGGATTTTGAAAGCGGGGCGCAGGGATGGCTGGCTGCCAGTGATCCATCCGGCTTCAGAATTGTGGCCGCCTCAGATGTCAACCTCGGATCAAACTCCTCACATGTGGCCTTCATCCGATCTGATCTCACCGGCGACGGAGTCAGGATCAGCGACTATCTGATCAGTCCTGTCATCTACCCCGGAGATCATGCCAACCTGGCCATTTCATTCAGGTATCTGTTCAGACAAAGAGTTGAAACCGACTACCTCTATCTGATGTATCGCCGTTTTGACGACGGACTCTGGAACCTGGTGTCGCGGCTCGACTCAACCGGGGGCTGGAACGACTGGAAAGACTTTTACATTTACATCCCTGAAGAGGCCGGAAGAGGACCGGTACAGCTGGCCTTTTACTATGACAATCATTACGGTTCAGGCTTTGGAGCTGCCATTGACGATATCCGGATATTCGAGGTGCCCGACCCCCCGGTACCCGGGTTCAGCGCCGAAAGCAATGACATCTGTCAGCAGCACCCCGTCACATTTACCAGCCACTCAACCGGTAACATAACCAACTGGTTCTGGGATTTCGGTAGCGATGCAGAACCAAGGTACGCCGACAATGAGGGCCCTCACCAGGTCGTTTTTGCCGGTCCCGGAAAAAAAGATATCAGGCTATCGCTCAATCACCTCGATCATCTCATCCAAAAAGAGGTCCTTACCGTAAGGCCCAAGCCGGTCAGCGGCTTCAACTGGTCAAGAAGCTCCATGACCATCCAGTTTACCAGCACGGCCAGCAATGCAGAATCCCTTTGGTGGGATTTTGGCGACGGAACATACGGAACCGGTGCGGATCCACAACACATTTACTTTACAAAAGAATTATTCAACGTCATACAGGTCGCTTTTAACGGGACCTGCCATCCCGACACCACGCTGACCGAGCTGGATCTCCGGCCCGGAACCGGAATCGGCGACCAGTCTTACCCAGACGGCTTTGTGATCTTTCCCAATCCCGCCCATGATTACCTTGTAATTTCGTGCTTAAGCGAAATTCATGATCCGGCAAGTCTCCGGCTGATGGCTCCGGATGGCCGGATGATCCTGCAGGAGCAATGGCCCGACCGGCAGGATTTCACCCTCAATTTGCAGGGAATTCCGGCCGGATTGTATATTTTGCAGATTCAAAGTGAAAAAAACCGCTATTTACATAAACTGATTATTGAAAGACCCTGATGATGAAGAGAATCCTGCTACTTACCCTGTTGGTTGCCCTGCTAACCCCCGTACGCGGAGCCTGGCTCGAAAATGTACCCCAAACCCTTACCCAACCCGATGGAAAAGTCATTCACTGCTTTGCCACCGGCGATGAGTTTTATCACTGGATGCATGATAAAGATGGATTTACGATCGTGCTCAATCCCGACGACGGATACTTTTATTACGGCGTCAGGCGGGGCGAGGAGGTGGTGGCATCTCCCTATCCGGCGGGTAGTGTGGATCCCTCAGCAGTTGGACTGAAACCGCATGCACGGATTTCAACCCGCCTCTACCAGGAGCTGCGTGCTGAATATGAGCGACCCCTGAAATCCTTCAAGAACGCACCCACGACGGGACAGGTGAACAATATTGCCATTTACATTTCCTTTGCCGACGACAGTCTCTTTACCAAGACCCGTGGATCATTTTACGACTCCTACTCCGCAATGGGCCAGTCTTCACTCAAGGATTATTTCCATGAAGTCTCCTACGAAAGACTCTTCCTCGACACATACCATTATCCGAACAGTCCCGATACCATCCACATTACCTACGTCGACACCTACCCCCGGAACTTCTTCCTCCAGTATAGCGCATCCAATCCCACCGGATACCGTGATAACGAGAGGACGGCACGTGAGCATGCCCTGCTTGAGAGAGCCTGCAAGTTCGTCGAATCCCAATTACCCGATTCGCTGAATTTCGATGCCGATGACGATGGCCGCATCGACAATGTTTGCTTTGTGCTCCAGGGTGGAACAGCCGGATGGTCGCATCTGCTTTGGCCCCACCGCTGGTCGCTATACTCCCGCAACGTTACCCTCAAGGGTAAAAGGGTATGGGATTACCTGCTTATGCTAGAAAACAGTTTTAATGTAGGAACCCTGTGCCATGAGTTCTTTCATGTACTCGGAGCACCCGATCTTTACCATTACAATGAAACGGGGGCACCCACAGCGGTTGGCGCCTGGGACCTGATGGATGCAAGCGGCAACCCGCCTCAATACATGTGCGCCTTCATGAAATACAAGTACGGCAAGTGGATTCCCAGCCTGAATCAAATCACAGAATCCGGCACCTATACCATAAATCCCCTCCAGAATCCCGAGCAGAACATTTACATGGTCAAATCCCCGCTCAGCCTTTCGGAGTACTTCGTGATCGAATACCGGAAAAGAGAGGGGCGTTATGAAAACCGAACACCGGGTACCGGCCTCGTGATCTACCGGATCAATCCTTCGGCAGGAAATGGCAATGCACAGGGCCCACCGGATGAGGTTTATGTTTACCGTCCGGGCGGAACCCTCAGCGCCAACGGAAGCATCGGCTCTGCAGCCATGGGAACCACCCGCCGCGAAATGAACGACTTCACCGATCCATCACCTTTCCTTTACAACGGCGGACAGGGAGGAAGAGGCGGACTGGATATCTTTAACGTCTCTGATGCAGGCGGTGAAACCATGACCTTTGAGGTGAGAATCATCCCCCTTTATCCCCCGGCCAACCTGAGCCTGACCATTGGCGACAACTATGTCGACCTGAAATGGGAACCCACCATGGCCAATGGATTCAGAAGATACAACATCTACCGGAACGGAGCTTTTTTTAGCACCACAACCATGAGTAACTTTCGCGATGGAACCGTGGCAGAAGGCCAGAGTTACACCTACCGGATCACCGCCGTTTATGAAGGACCGGTTAACGGGGAATCTGAAAGCACCAACACCGTGACGGCCACCATGCTCGGAATACAGTCGCTTCCTTACGAACAGACATTCGAAAACGAAAGCCATGGATGGGTCATCAGCAACTCCATGCAGGGATTCAGATGGGGAACGGCCGCCACCCTTGAAATCCCGGGAGAGAATGCCACCAGTTTTCTGGGTGCCAATTCGGTTCTGGCCGGAAAAAATGCCCATACCCTCGACATAGCCATTTCGCCCAGACTGAACCTAGCGCCCCATGCAAAGGTTGAGGTCAATTTTGACTATGCGCTCAAAAGATGGCAGCAATTTGACAAACTCAAAGTATTCTACCGCCCCACCCGCAGTCATAACTGGACCCTGATTGTCGACCTGCCCCACACCGGTTTCGGCGCCGGTTTCAGATGGAGAAACCTCACGCTGGAACTTCCTGCCGAAGCGCTCTCTGACCAGATCCAGCTTGGATTTCAGTATGACGACCAGAAAGGCTTTGCCTATGGCGGTGCAATTGACAATGTTACCGTCAGAGTACCTGCTTCATCCATTTCCGTCGAATCATCCATCACCGGGATTGAGCTTTTTCCAAACCCAGCCGGTTCAACACTTAACTATAAAATCACCCGTCATGACCATGAGCCACTTCAAGCAACTCTTATTAACCCGGGCGGACAGATTCTCTGGAAAATGGAAATCCGGCATGAAGGGCCTGCAACCGGAAGCATTGATCTTTCGGAGTTGCCTGAGGGACTGTATTTCTTCATGACTGAAAGCAACCGTGAGGTGGTGGTGAAAAAATTTATGAAAACCCAATAATACGGCCATGATTTTCGTCGAAAAAGAGCTGGCAGCACTGCGCGATTCGGTTGCGAAGTGCACCCTGTGTCCTCTTCATGAGGGACGGACGCAGGCTGTTTTCGGCGATGGCAATCCTTATTCAGAATTGATGCTGATCGGAGAGGGTCCGGGACAAGAGGAGGATTTGCAGGGACTTCCCTTTGTGGGAAAATCGGGACAGCTGCTTGATAAAATTCTGGAAGCCTGCGGCTTTATCAGACAGGAGCATGTTTACATTGCAAACATCGTTAAGTGCCGTCCTCCCGCAAACCGAGACCCCCAGCCCGATGAACGCGAAACCTGCCTTCCATACCTAAAACAACAAATACGGCTGATCCAGCCTCGAATCATCATTTTGCTGGGAGGAACTGCTCTAAAGGGACTGATCGACCCTGGGGCCAAAATTACACGGGTACGAGGTGAGTGGATCGAATGGGAAGGAATCCAGGTGATGCCCACTTACCATCCTTCGGCCCTGCTCCGCACGCCAGATTTAAAAAAGGAGGCCTGGGAGGATTTCCAGAAGGTCTACCACAAATACCGCGAACTGGTCGATCCGACCCACCACTCACCCCATGTAAAGGAGAGTGACAAGTGACAAGTGACGAGTGACGAGTGACGAGTGACGAGTGACGATAGTGTCCTGCAACCTGCAACCTGCAACTAGATTATCAACATCGCATCCCCGTAGGTACCAAACCGGTATCCCTCCTTCACCGCCACCTGGTAAGCAACCATCAGTTCCTTGAAACCGGCAAAGGCTGACACCATCATCAACAAGGTGCTCAGCGGAATATGGAAGTTGGTGATCATGCGGTTGGCAACACTGAATTCGTAAGGCGGAAAAATAAATTTGTTGGTCCAACCGTCATAGGACTTCAGATAACCATCGGTCGAAACCGAACTCTCAATTGTTCTCATTGTGGTGGTACCCACCGCACAAACCTGACGCTTGTTTTCTTTGGCAAGATTTACAATCCCGGCTGCTTCCTCCGTGATCTGGATCGGCTCTGAATCCATTTTGTGCTTGGTGAGATCTTCTACATCCACCGACCTGAAATTTCCAAGACCAACATGCAGGGTTACATACGAAAAATTGATCCCCTTAATCTCAAGCCGTTTAAGCAACTCTCTGCTGAAATGCATGCCGGCTGTCGGAGCTGCTACAGCACCCTCGTTGCGGGCATAGATGGTCTGATAGCGCTCACGGTCCTCGGGAACAACATCCCGGCGAATGTTTTTTGGCAGCGGGGTTTCACCCAGATTGTATAAGGTCTGCTTGAAGTTTTCATAAGATCCGTCGTAGAGAAACCTAAGTGTTCTGCCACGTGAGGTGGTGTTGTCGATCACCTCGGCCACCAGCAGGTCATCCTCTCCGAAGTAAAGCTTATTGCCGATCCGGATCTTCCGGGCAGGATCAACAAGCACGTCCCATAACCTCATCTCCCGGTTCAGTTCCCTAAGCAAAAAAACCTCTATCTCAGCTCCCGTCTTCTCTTTATTACCCCTTAGGCGGGCCGGAAACACCTTGGTGTCATTGAAAACCATAACATCCTTGTCGTCAAAGTATTCAATTACATCCTTGAAGATCCTGTGCTCGATTTGTCCTGTTGAACGATTCAGCACCATTAGCTTGGATTCATCCCGGTTGGGGGATGGGTGCAGGGCGATCAGCTTGTCGGGAAGATTGTACTTGAATTGAGATAGTTTCATAAATAATTATAGTATTTCATTGGTAAGATCAGACTGCCGTTATACGCAGCATTTTCTGATTTGTTACGTCGCCCGAAAATATTTTTCGAAGGATTCAACGGTGTAGGCCGTTTCAACGGTAAAATTTCCGCTTGCGGTTCTCCTTAATGCGGTCAAATGGCCACCGGATCCGAGTCTTGTTCCAAGGTCGCGGGCCAGCGCCCGGATGTAGGTACCTTTTGAACAGCCGACGATAAAAGCAATCTCCGGCAAATCGAACCTCACCAGCTCGATCCGGGTAATCCGGATCCGGTTTGCTTCAAGGGTTTTTTCTCTTCCCTTTCGGGCATAAGTATAAGCTCTGACCCCATCGATTTTCTTTGCACTGAAAAGCGGTGGCACCTGATCCTGCTCACCTGTCATCTTTGTGAAGAGATCTAAAACCGCCTCCTCGGTGATGTGCTGAAAGGGATACAAATGATCAACCGGGGTTTCGAGGTCAAACGAGGGAGTGGTCGCCCCCAGTCTTACGGTGGCCAGGTATTCCTTGTCTTCAAGCTGCAGCGCCTCGAGTTTCCTGGTTGCCTTACCGGTGGCGATCACCATCAGTCCTGTTGCCAGGGGATCGAGAGTGCCGGCATGGCCAACCTTCAGTTTTCTGATCTGATGCCTTCTCTCAACGAGCACCCTCACCTTTTTCACAAGCTGAAAGGAGGTCCATCCAAATGGTTTGTCAAAAATGAGGATCTGGCCCTCAATCCACTCTTCGCCCGACTTAAGGTCAGGCTTTTCATCATTCATACGGGAAGGAGATTATGCGAATATTCCAAATCCAAGGGCAAGCGCCCCAACAATCAGGCAATAGATGGCAAAGCCGATCAGTTTGCCTCGTTTCACAAGGTTAACCATCCAGGCGCAGGCAAACCACCCCGACAGGAAGGCTCCGATGAACCCTACCATTAGCGGGAACCATCCGGTGGATGAGACAAGACCCGTACCGTCTGTTTCCAGCAGTTTTATAACATTCACTCCAATAATGGGAATCAATACCATCAGGAAAGAGAATTGTGCCACCTGTTGTTTGTTTCTGCCCATCAGCAGTCCTGTTGCAATGGTTGCCCCAGAACGGGAAATACCCGGCAGGGTGGCAAGAGCCTGTGCCAGTCCCATGATCAGAGCCGACCACCAGGTCAATGGCTTTCCTTCACGCTTGTTTCGCATGAACCAGGTCAGCGACAGTAGCAGTGAGGTTACCAAGAGCATGCTCCCCACAAAAACCAGGTTGCCGGTGAAAAAGCCCTCTACAAAATCCTGCAGAAAGAGACCTACCAGCACTACCGGGATCATTGAGATGGCTATCATCCCGACATACTGCATCTCTGAATTCCACTGAAAACGGATGGCCCCCCTGATGATCCGCCAGATTTCGGTGGCAAAGACCACCACGGTTGAAAGCAGGGTGGCGCCATGTACTACAATGGTGAAGGTGATGTCGGTTTCGGCCTCAGCATTCAGGATCACCTTGCCCAATTCAAGATGACCCGAGCTACTCACCGGCAAAAACTCGGTCAGGCCCTGGACCAAACCGAGAATCAGGGCTTCCCACCATGACATCAGGCAACCTCTTTCTTACTGTTTCGGGGCCTGTACATGATGGCCACACCCTCTACCACAAAACCGATCAGCACCAGGATCGGAGCGAGGGTAATGCGCCTGAAGCTGAAAATGCCCTCATCAAATACATTAGGATCGTCAGATCCCCCACCCGACATCATAAGAAAACCGATTACCAGAATCACAATGCCGGCGGCCATCAGCATATAATTAATTTTGCCGAACACCAGCTTTTCAGATTCGGCACTAACGCCCTTCGCAACCTTGACTCTTTTCTCTTTAGTCATATCAATAGTATAATGAATCCTTATCAATCCGAAGATATTTGTTCACAGCAAGGGTGGTGCTCAGCCAGGCTAAAACCACCCCGAGAACCAGTACCATTAAAGCGAGCGTACCGAGGATCTGACCATCCGTGAAGGTGACCATCTCTGGCATCTGCCTGCGGGCAATCTCCACAACCCCCAGCAAAAACAAAACCGCCAGTATGGCACCCAGCAAACCGTGAAGCAAGCCCTTGATCATGAATGGCTTCCTGATGTAACCCCTTGTGGCGCCAACGAGCTGCATCGTTTTGATTATGAAACGTTTGCTGTAAACCATCAGCCGTACCGTATTGTTGAACAATGCGATCGAGATGACAAACAAAAAGATGCTGAATACCAGGATCACCAGACTGATCTTTCTGATGTTCTCATTCACCAGATGAACCAGTGACTCCTGGTAGTAAACCTCTCTCACCTGGGGGTACTTCATGAAGGCATCCTCAATTTTGGCAATGCTGTCGGGGTTGGCATAAGAGGCGTACAACCTGATGTCGATCGATCCCAGCAATGGGTTCGATCCCAGAATCTCTATGAAATCCTCACCCAGTTCCTGAATCAGCTCCCTGGCCGCCTCTTCAGGCGGAATAAAACGGGTTTCCTTCACAAAAACACTGGCATCCAGGTACTTCTGAAGCTGAATGATATCCGCATCCCGCGTGTTCTCCTTCAGAATAACCGAAAACCCGATGTTCTCCTTCACATAATCGGCCAGCTTATGGGCGTTCATCACCAAAAGTCCCAGGAGGCCAAGCATAAAAAGCACCAATGAAATGCTGATCACCGTTGTGACGGATGAACCTGAAAGCCTTGCTTTTCTGATCCTCGATGACCTCTGTCTCATTGCACTACGCTAATACCCGGCTAAGATACAAAGAAATGCATATCCCTGCCGAAGCTTCAACCAATTTGCTACTTTTGGGGGTTATCCGCCAATCAATGGGCATCATTGAAAAACAGAGCATCAGGGGAACCATTTACGCTTACCTGGGGGTAGCAGTTGGCTTTATTACCGCCGGAGTGATCCAGCCTCTGTTTCTCAGTCCTGAACAAAACGGCGTGCTGGATCTGCTGATGACCTGGTCGCTGGTATTTGCAACCCTCGCCACCCTGGGGATCAACAACGTCACCAACCGACTCTTTCCTTGGTTCAGGGACCCGCAAAACAGGCATCATCACTATTTCGGACTGGTCTTTTGGGTAACCCTTGCCGGGTTCCTGGTATCAACGGCCATCTTTCTGCTGATCAAACCAGGTCTTATCTCCTCTGCCGAGGAAAAATCTGTGCTTTTCATTCCCTACATCGATTACATCATCCCCCTTACAGCATTCACTGCGATTTACCTGGTGGCCGATATCTACTACTCAGCCCTGTACAAATCCGCCATGGGAATCTTCATTCGCGAATTCCTGATGCGGATATTCATCCTACTTGCCCTGCTATTATTCATCTTTAACATAACCGGATTCTCCGGTACGGTCATTGCCTATGTCGTGGCCCTTTCTTTGCCGGGACTTATCATCACCCTGCTGCTGATCCGGGACGGCGAATTCCGTCCCGGTCTCGAGCTATCACACATAAAACCCACGCTTGCCCGGTCAATGTTATCGGTAGCCGGCTTCGGCATCATCATGACTTTCAGCAACATCGTGGTTCAATACATCGACCGGATCATGATCGACCATTACCTGGGCCTCGGAGCTGTCGGCATTTATGGCCGCGCCTTCATCTACGGAACCCTGGTATCCATTGCCAGCAGGGCGGTGAACAAGATCTCCGGCATTGTCATTGCACAGGCCTGGAAAGAGCGGCGCCTTGCAGATATCCGGAAAATATATGCCAACAGCACCCTGCACCAGCTGCTTTTCGGATTGTTGATATTTAGCGGGATACTGGCAAATCTTGAAAACATACGCCGTCTCCTTCCTGAAGCCTATGGCACAGGCATTCAGGTTGTTCTGTTCATTGGACTGGCGAACCTCTTTCACATGGCCTCCGGTGTCAGCGTTGCAATTATGTCAACCAGCCGCCATTATCGCCTGCTGGCCCTTTTCATTGTAATCTTTGTGCTGCTCATCATCCTCTCAAACATGATACTGATTCCGCTTTGGGGCATTACCGGGGCGGCCGTCGCATCTGCCGTATCGGTTTTTGCCTACAGCACGATGCGGTACCTCTTTCTGAAACTAAAATACGGGATGGAACCTTACTCCTGGAGGCATCTGGCCATGCTGGCCTTTGCTGCGGCGGCGTGTTTTGCCGGATGGCTGGTTCCTGACCTATATGACTCTCAAACCCATTACCTCACCCTTGCTGCCGACGTCGCTGTGAGAGGGTCGGTGGTGGTGATCACCTTTACCGGCCTCACCCTCATCACCGGGATCTCTCCCGATCTCAGCACCAGGGTCATGAACCTGCTCAGACAGCGCCGCAGCAAAACCGGAGAGGGTGAAAAGTAAATCGTATATTTGCTCTCGACATACCCTGAACCTTGAAAGAGAAAATCATACTTGCTGGAGGCGGGGGACATTGCAAAGCCTGCATCGACGTAATCAACTCGGACGACCGATTTGTTATTCTCGGCATTGTTGAACGCTCTGGTTTTGACCTGCAGGATGGCTCGCTTCAGGTTTGCGGGGTGAAAATCATCGGAACCGACGACGACCTGCCTGAACTGGTGAAAAAGTGCCCTAATTTTCTGGTCACCCTTGGTCAGATCAAGAACCCTGCGGCCCGCATCCGCCTCTTTAATCTCATTCGTGATTTGGGTGGTCATCTACCGGCCATCATTTCTCCCCTGGCATTTGTCTCTCCCACCGCCAAGATCGGAGCCGGAACCATCATCATGCACCAGGCCCTGGTCAATGCCGAGGCGCTCATCGGCATAAACTGCATCATCAACACCGGAGCGCTTGTCGAGCACGAAGCCTCGGTGGGGAATCACACCCACATAAGCACCCATGCCATCGTCAACGGGCAATGTACGGTCGGAAGCCAGACCCTGGTAGGCAGCGGAACCGTGATGGCCAACAACGTCGCAATTCCAGACAACACCCTGGTGGCAGCCGGTTCGGTGGTGCTTCGAAGTCTTGATAAACCCGGAACCTACATCGGTAATCCACTCAGAAAAATCCGATGAGAAACAGGGTTTTCATCATTGCTGAAGCCGGAGTAAACCACAACGGAGACCCTGACCTGGCCAGGGAAATGGTTATCGCTGCAGCTAGGGCCGGTGCCGATGCTGTCAAGTTTCAGACCTTCAAAGCGGATGCGCTGGTTACCCCTGACACCCCATTGGCCGGATATCAACAGGCCAGCACCGGATCATCCGGAAGCCAATTTGAAATGCTTAAAAAACTGGAGCTGACCAATCAGGCCCACCACGATCTGCTGAAAGATTGCGCACGGATGAAAATCGAATTCATGTCAACTCCCTTCGATCTCGTGTCGGCACAGCTGCTGATGGACCTGGGCCTTAAACGCTTTAAGGTTGGTTCAGGCGACCTGACCAACCTTCCGCTCCTCAAAAAACTGGGGGGATTCAAAAAGGAGGTGATCCTGTCGACCGGCATGGGGAACCTCGAAGAAATCCGAGCCGCACTCAGAATTCTGAACCGTGCCGGCACACCCGACAAACAGATTGTAGTGCTTCATGCCAACACAGAGTATCCATCTCCCTTTGAGGATGTTAACCTGAAGGCCATGGTCACCATCGGGCAGGAGTTCAACATCCGGACCGGTTATTCAGACCATACACCAGGCATTGAGGTACCAGTGGCGGCCGTTGCCATGGGTGCCTGCGTCATTGAGAAGCACTTTACCCTCGACAGATCCATGGAGGGTCCCGACCACAGGGCAAGTCTGCTCCCTGATGAATTGCATGCCATGGTTGAGGCGATCCGGCATATTGAAGCCGCCCTGGGTCACGGTACAAAGGAACCCTCGCCCAGTGAGATGAAAAACATGGCGGTGGCCCGAAAAAGCCTGGTAGCAGCGTGCGAAATACAGGAGGGAGAACCCTTCACTGAGCAAAACCTATGCGTTAAAAGACCAGGTACGGGAATCAGTCCGCTCCACTGGGAGGAGATCATCGGAACCCCGGCCACAAAAAACTATAAAAAGAACGACCTTATCTGATGAGTAAGATTTGTGTAATCACCACCTCAAGGGCAGAATACGGATTGCTTTTCTGGTTGATGAAGGGAATCCGGGAGCATCCCGGAATGGAATTGCAACTGGTGGTGACCGGCACCCATCTATCAGCCGAATTCGGATCCACCATCGACCGGATACGGGAGGACGGCTTCAGGGTTGACAGGAGTTTTGACCTGGGATTGCATTCTGATAAAGCCATCGACCTCACCCACAGTCTGGCCCTGGCCCTGGATGGATTTGCCGCAGCCTTCAACACCCTTCGTCCGGATCTCATCGTCATTCTTGGAGATCGATTCGAGATTCTGGGTGCCGCCTCGGCCGCCCTCATGGCCAACATCCCCGTGGCCCACATTCACGGCGGGGAGCTGAGCTACGGGGCCATCGACGACTCGATCCGTCATGCCGTAACCAAACTGAGCCATCTGCATTTTACCGCAACCGATGAGTACCGGCAAAGGGTCATCCAGATGGGTGAAGATCCCAGGCGGGTTTTCATGGTCGGAGGACTTGGCATCGACGGTATCCGGAAACTGAAACTTCTTAAACGTGCGGATCTTGAAAAGTCAATCGGATTCCGTTTCGGACAAAGAAACCTGCTGGTAACCTTTCATCCTGAGACTCTTCACCCCGAAACATCGGGTGCCCAGGTCGATGAACTGCTCTCGGCACTCGAGGAGCTGAACGACACCCGCTTTATCATAACCTTTCCGAATGCCGATCCGGGCCACCGAAGTATCATTGATCACATTGAAAAATTCACCCGTAGGTTTGATGACCGGGCTCTTCTGATCAGGTCGATGGGTCAGTTGAATTATCTCTCTGCCATGAAATATGCAGACGCTGTCGTGGGCAACTCCTCGAGTGGCATCATCGAAGCTCCGGGTTTTCGCATCGGAACCATCAACATAGGTGTCAGGCAAGAGGGCCGTGTCAGGGCGGAGTCGGTCATCGATTGCGCCTGCAAGAGGGAGGAGATCCTGAAAGCGATGACCAGGCTCTATTCAAAATCCTTTCAGGAAAAACTTAAAACGGTGGTCAACCCCTACGGCAACGGCGGGGCCTCTGAGCGAATCCTGAAGGTGCTGGCCCGCCTGGATACTTCAACCCTTGACATGAAAAAGTTTCACAATCTCCCCGGCTGATCCGGGCGAGTCTGTCTTTTATGAAAAACCATGTATCAGGTCAGTGAGATTAAACTAAAGCGTGAGTCGACCATCCGGGAGGCGCTGGAGGTGATCGACCGGGGGGCCATGAAAATCGCCCTGGTGACCGATGAACACGATCGGCTGCTGGGTACCCTGTCAGACGGTGACATTCGCAGGGGACTACTCCGTGGTCTGCAGCTGGATGATCCCATCCGCGACATTTTTAATCAAAACCCTGTGACCGCCTCCCTCTCAGATCCGAAAGAAAAGATCATCCAACTGGCAGTTGAACGCAAGATTTACCAGATTCCGGTTGTGGATACCGCGGGAAAAGTGGTCAGACTCGCCGAGATTGATCAGCTCATCCGCCAGGAGATTCACCCCAACCTGGTTGTGCTGATGGCGGGAGGACTGGGATCCAGGCTGCGTCCCCTGACCGGGGAGACGCCCAAGCCGATGCTCCCGGTAGGGGGTAGGCCCATCCTCGAGAGCCTGGTTGAGAGATTCAGGAGCCAGGGCTATACCCGCTTTGTCATCTCCCTGAATTACCTGGGCGATCAAATTCGCCGGCATTTCGGCGACGGAAACGACAGGGGGGTTGAAATCAGCTATATCGAAGAGAACCAGCCACTCGGAACGGCGGGAGCGCTTGGCATGATACACCCGAAACCGAAGGAGCCCTTTCTGGTGATGAACGGAGACATCCTGACCCTTATGAACTTCGAGAGCCTGATGGAGTTTCATCACCGCAACCGGTCGGCGGCCACCATGTGCATCCGGGAGTTTGGCATGGAGGTACCTTACGGAGTGGTACGACTTAACAAGGAGAACATCGTTTCGATAGAGGAGAAACCGGTTCAGCAGTTCTACGTCAATGCAGGGATCTACGTGCTGAATCCCGATGCTCTCAGGTGGATTCAGCCGGGAGAACGGCTTGACATGACCAGACTTTTTGAGATCATGGTGGAAAAAGGGTACCCTACCCTTTCATACCCGATCCGGGAGTACTGGATGGACATCGGTAAAATTGACGACTACGAGCGGGCCTGCCGCGAATATCCTGAACTCTTCAATGGAAAATAGATCAAGCATTGCCGTGATACCGGCTCGGGGCGGCAGCAAGCGCCTGCCAGGCAAAAACCTGATGAACATGGCCGGCAAGCCACTGCTGGCATGGACCATCGAGGCCGCCCTGCAGTCGGGCGTTTTTGACAGGGTCTTCGTCAATACCGACCACCACGAAATTGCCGAAACTGCCCTGCGCCTCGGGGCCGAGGTCCCCTTTCTCAGGCCGACCCACCTGGCAACCGACCAGAGCAGCACCGTGGACGTACTCATCGATCATGTTGAGCAACTTTCAAAGGATGGGCCCCAATATACCTTTCTAGCCTGCCTGCAGCCCACCTCACCCCTCAGGAATGCTGAGGATATCCGAAGGGCCGACCAGTTGCTCAGGGAGAAACAGGCAAACGCCGTTATTTCGGTCTGCCGAACCGAACACTCTCCGCTTTGGAGCAACACACTTCCGGATAACCTTTCCCTCGAAGGATTCATCCCGGCCAGTATCCAGAAAACACCTTCGCAGCAGCTCCCGGTTCATTACAGGCTCAATGGAGCAATCTATTTCTGCCGGATTGAAGAAATGATTCTTGAGAAAACCCTTTTCCTTCCCTCATCGGTATATGCCTATGTGATGAGCAGAAAAAATTCGATCGACATCGACGACCAGGTTGATTTCGATCTTGCCAGCCTCTACCTTTCTTCCCCCGCGCCCCAGGGATAAGTTGCGAAATCTCTTCGTTCAAAGGCATCAATGAAGGTCACTTCGCTGGCATTGATGATGCTGGCACCTAATGAGTCGGCAAAAATCCGGATCAGGTGGTAACTGCGAAAGGTTCGGTGGAGGTTGAAGAAATAGTCGTGTATGGCAGCCTGCTTAAGGGTTTCAGGATGGTGAACCGCAACCTTCCATGGCTTCGGATCGTAAAAATGGTGCTCGGCAGAACTGAGTTTCCCGTCTGAACCCACCTCCAGACCAAGATGCCACGAGTGATCCGCTCCCAGCATGGTAATATCTCTGAATCCTGAGCAAAGCGATACCATCAGCGCTCCGATCAGCACATTCTGCGGAGGCGGCATTCCCAGATTCCTCCGGTAGATCCAGTGCCTCACCGGCTTCAGTCCGTCAGCCACAGTCCGGTTATAGAAAATAAAGGTGAATGGAAGTCCTGATGCCTTCAATTCCCGGTGCATCTCACTGTTTCTTCCCTCTGCCGGGAAAAACAGGGTCAGCGGCCAGCTGGTTTTTTCAAGAAACGCCTGTATCAGCTGTTTTCTCACCTCCATGACCCTGGGAATGGTGCGATCCAGAAAAAACCCAATATCGAGCAGGAGGTAATAAGCCGGCTTCAGCTCTGTATATGCATCGGTAAGCACAAACTGATTGACCACCATCAGGGGTTTGTTGCGCAGAACTCCTTTGTGATTCCAGAGGGAGGAGCGAAGACTCGGTCCATTTGCAAGGATGATCAGATCATGTTGACCCGATCCTTGTACCTGACGATAAACCCGCGAAATATCCGAACGGAAACGGAAACGGAGGAGGATCCGTAAGAGACTTACCAGCGTCTGGTATAGCGCCTCAAAGAACCGCTGAATCCTCAATAGGCTGTAAAACATACTGCTGTTTTGCACGAAGTTAAAAAAAAGTGGCGAGCCATGGGAAAGGGTTGTATATTTAGGGTTGCAGGTTGCAGGTTGCAGGTTGCATAAGACATTAGGAATGAATTCGTCAAGGCCGCTGGTTTCGGTGATCACCGTTGTTTACAACGGGAGTCAGGTACTTGAGGGAACCATCCTGAGCGTACTGAACCAGAGTTGGCCATCCATCGAGTATATCATCATCGACGGGGGGTCAAGCGACGGAACCCAAGACCTTATTCGCAAATACCAAGACCGCATCTCCTTCTGGATCAGCGAACCCGACGCCGGACTTTACGACGCCATGAACAAGGGACTGGCTGCTGCCCGGGGGGATTATGTTTGGTTCATCAATGCCGGCGACCGGATCTATACCAGCAGCACCCTCGAGAGGGCGCTATCCGCAATAGAACCAGGAGCCGAACTTCCGGGGATCATCTATGGAGATACGATGATCGTTAACGACCGGTATGAGGAGATTGGTTATCGCAGGCTCCGTCCCCCCCGCCAACTTACCTGGCGAAGCTTCAGAAAAGGTATGCTGGTCTGTCACCAGGCGATCCTGGTCAGAAGGGATCTTGCGGAGCCCTACGACCTGCGGTACCGCCACTCGGCCGATTTTGACTGGGTCATAAGGGCACTTAAGAAGGCAGAGGGCAGAGGGCAGAGGGCAAAAGGAAAGGCAGAGGGCAGAGGGCAGAAGGCAAAGGGAAAGGCAGAGGGCAGAGGGCAGAAGGCAAAAGGGGGCAGGGTGCTTAATTCGGGCATGGTGCTGTGTGCTTTTCTCGATGGCGGTCATTCAAAACAGAACATAAAGCCCAGCTTGCGTGAACGTTTTCATAGCATGGTAAGCCATTACGGTTGGGCAGTCACCCTCTTCTGGCATTTGATCATTCCAATCAGGTTTTTTGCCTATTTAATGAGACACCGGAGGTTCTGATCAACATCCCCTGACATAAGTCATTTAACATCAGACAAAAAAAGTTTCTAGCAATGAAAACCACCCTTCGCTCAGTATTGACCTGTTCTCTCCTCTGCCTGCTGCCTTTGTCAGGCATGGGGCAGGATTTCAGACCCCTGAATCCAGTGGCCTGGCCCGAGTCTGACAAAGACACCCTTCGCTACACGGTGAAGGGATACCGGCACGGCATGAGTGTTTTTACTCAATACCGTCATCCTGAAGTAGAGTATGAAGCCGGGGAGGAGCTCACCTGGGATCGTTATCACACCGCCGATGTAATGCATACATGGGTGACTCGTTGGATGAACCAATATCCTGATCTGGTGGATTTTTACCAGGTAGGAGAAAGCTATGAGGGGAGGCCGATCCTGCAGGTGACACTCACCAATAAAAAGATAGGCAAACACACCGACAAGCCCGCCGCATTTTTTGAAGGGGGCCGCCATTCGGGAGAGGTCACTTCAAGTGAATCGGTCTTGTGGCTCATGCGGCACCTGCTGGAGAACTATGGAAAGGACCAGGAGATTACCCGGCTGCTCGATACCAAGAGCATCTACCTGCGCCTTCAGAACAATCCCGACGGATCGAATATGTACCTGCATACCGCCATGAGCAATCGCAGTACGGTTAAGCCTTTCGATAACGATGGCGACGGCCTGCTGGATGAGGACAGTGGCGAAGACCTCGATGGCGACGGAGTTTTATACTCCATTCGCATAATCGATCCTGAGAACGGCACCATGGTTCCCCACCCCGGTGATCCGAGTGGTCGCCTCATGAAGCGGGTGCCAAAGGGAGAGGGCCTTTACCGTGTCATATCTGAAGGGATTGACAACGACGGAGACGGTGAGTTCAATGAAGACGGAATCGGGGGATTAGACCTGCACCGCAATTATCCTGAAAACTGGAGGCCGGAAAGGGGGGCTGATGTCACCGGAAGAGGACAAACACAGGGTGGAGCAGGAGAGTTCCCGTTGAGCGAAAACGAAACCCGGGCGGTGTTTTCGTTTTTACTTTCGCATCCCAACATTTCAGTGGTAAATTCGATGGACACCCGGGTTCCGATGCACCTGAGAGGACCCTCAACCGACTTCTCGGCAACCGGAATGTACGAGGCCGACAGAAGGCTGCTTGAATATTACGATACCCTTGGGATGAAGATCACCGGCTATCCCTGGGCAGGAGATACCTACAACGTTTACAACACCCGCACTCCGGTAAGTTCATGGTCAGGTGACAGCACGAAACCAGGACCGCTGTTCGGCCATGGTCCGGATTTCGGCTACAGCTACTACGGTGCCATCTGGTACGGAGATGAGCTGTGGAACGGGGGACAATACGGAGACCTGAACGGAGACGGAAAAGAGGATGAGCTCGACATCCTTATGTGGGACGACCAGGAAAACGGCGGCCGGGGATTCAAGGAGTGGGAGTGGTTCATGCATCCTCAGCTCGGTCCGGTTGAGATTGGCGGCTATCACCCAAAATTCTTTTCGCAGAACCCTCCACCGCAACACCTCGAACCCTGGATCAGCAAACAGGCATTGTTTAACCTGGCTATGGCATTTGACCTGCCAACGCTTGAGTGGAAGAGTTTCAAGGTAAACCGGTTAAAGAGTTACCAGGATTCAACCGACTGGCAGGTGACTTACGTTTTTACCAACAAATCCCGCATCCCCACGGCCCTCGACATGGCCGACCGGGTCAAGATCGTGCAGAAAGACCGCGTTTTGCTTGAGTTCGACCGTAAGCTGACCGAGGGCCAAAATCCCAAAGTAAAGATCATCACCCCTTTAACCCGCGACAAAACACATTACCATGAGCACCTGTGGAAAAACGAGACCCGCAGCGGAACCTTTGTGGTACGACTCTACGAGGATGGCCCCGTTGAGGCCGCACTGAAGGTGCTCTCAACCAGGGGAGGAGTGCTCGAGGAGAAGGTGACGCTGGGTGCCGGGCGATGAGAAAAGGTTACAGGAGGTTACAGGAGGTTACAGGAGGTTACCCTCTTTTTCTCCATTCGGCAAAAAGGGCTCCGAGGGCCAGGATAACCAGCAGAAAACTGCCGGCGAGACTGACTTTAAAACCTGTTTTAAGTGATTCGGGGTCGAAGCTGAATTCAACCGTATGGGTTCCGGCAGGAATCACCATGGCTCTCAGCAGGTAGTTTGCCCTGATGTAATCTGTAGCTTCTCCGTTGAGGCTGGCTTTCCATCCATGCGGGTACCAGATCTCCGAAAAAACGGCCAGCCGGGGTTCAGAGGTTTGCGCCGAATACTTCAGGTAGTTGGGTTTGTACTCCTCGAGTCTGATCTGATCGGGAATTGAATCGTGGATGACCGGTTTGAGCAGCGGCTCAATTTCAATTTCAAACTCCTTGTGAACCAGGGCCGATCTGGCCGGATTGAAGCTTCCGAGCAGAACCATCTCCTCACCTGCATCGGGAACGGTGATTATCTCTTCGACAAACCATGCATTTCCCAAAGCCGTTTCGTTCAGCAGGGGTCCCATGGTCGGCGAAACAATGATATATTTGGTGTTCAGCATGTTGAAGCAGTTCATTCCGGCAAGGGCCAGGTTGATCCTGTCGATGGATGGATTTTGCAGGGATTCGTTCAGCTCCTGGATCTCACCAAAGAAATGGCGCTCTGTAACATCCTGGAAACGACCTAGCTTGGCTCCGTGATAGCCTCCCAGTGATTTATGAAATCTCGAAGCGGTTGCTGAGGTGAAGGGATTGGCGCTGAGATCAAGTACCCGGTAGGATATATGCTGGTCCTTCAAAACTGCCTGATCGGCAGGACGCGGAGTGGTTTCAGCCTGGGCAACCCGCTTGCTCACGAAGTCTTCTTCGTTCAGGTACCGCTTCCCGGCGCTGAATAAATCTGCCATTACCAGCAGTGCCAGGGCGATGAACAGGTATTCGCGCTTCACCCGTGTCTTGATGGAGACAAAGAGCAAGGTGGCCGCCAGCAGTACAAAAACCAGCGTTCTGAAGGCGTCGTTGCGTGCAAGCGTGATACGGTCGGCCTGCAGTGCGGCCCCGACCCAGGTCTCCTGGTAGTTTGAGTCGCCCGGACTCACGAAAGATCCGGCCAGCGAAGGAATGGCCAGATATAACAGGGCGATGCCCCCGGCAATTCCGGTTGCATAGTAGAGCTTCCTTAGCAGGGAAGCCGGTTCGGTTTGGTTGTCAAACCACTCCTTTATGCCCAGAAAGGCCAGCAGAGGGAGTGCAAACTGTGCGATGATGAGTGTATTGGTGACATCCCTGAACTTGGCATAGAGTGGAACATTGTTGACGAAGAACTCTGTCAGTGCCATAAAGTTCCTGCCCCAGGCGAGGGCAAATGAAAGAATGATGATCAGCAGCAACCACCATTTTCTGGGTCCCCTAACAAGGAAAAGTCCCAGTATAGCCAGAAAAACAGTCACCGCTCCGACGTAATGCGGTCCGGCTGTGCCGGAAGCCGATGCCCAGTAGGTTGGAGAGCGCTTGACCAGCTCCCTGGCGTTGGTATTGCCCCGCTTTCTGAGCTCCTCATAAAATTGGGATTTTGGCCCCAGGTCGGTTGCTGAGCCTCCTCCATAAAGATTGGGAATGAAGAGGTTCATGGTCTCACCGATCCCATAGCTCCAGGCGGTGATGTAATCCAGGTCGAGGCCCGACTTTCCCCTTTTCAAATCGGGATCCTGGGTACCAATCTCCCGGGCTTCGGCCAGAACATTTTTGCCCCGGGTGGTCTCCTGGGTGTACTCTGCAGTGGTCAGGATGAGGGTCATGTTGGGAATAACGGCCAGGATGAGGGCCGCAAAAAGGGTAAGTCCCGCCTTCACCATATGGCCGAAATACTTTTCGCGAATGGCAAAAACCAGCTCCACCAGGAGGTAAACTAGGATCATCATCCCCAGATAATAGGTCACCTGCACATGATTGGTCGACAGCTGAATGCCCAGTCCTACTGCAGTGAGCAGCCCTCCCCAGATATAATTCTTTCTGAAAACCAGCAGCATACCGGCAATGACCGGTGCCAGGTATCCTACAGCATAAATCTTGCTTACATGGCCGGCTCCGATGAGCTGAAGATGGTGCGAGCCCATGGCGAAGGCGATGGCTCCGGCGAAAGCCAGCCACCGGTTCAGCTTAAGGATCCGCAACAGGGTATAAAAGCCAAGCAGGCAGATGAAGAGGATGGCCACGGAATACCCGGGCATCCAAAACTTGAAAATTCTGAAAACCGACTTGAAGATGTTGCCCGAAGGGGGAGATTTGATCTGATAGGTCGGCATCCCGCCAAACGACGAGTTGGTCCAGGCGCTATACTCCCCGGTTTCATTCTGGAACTGCTCCGCCTCAAACGCCATATTCCGGGCACTCTGAATATCATACTGACTGATCTGTTTGCCCTCGATGACAGGGCTCATAAAGGCGAAGGCAATAACAGCCATGAAGACCACGAAAAGGGCCTCGTGGAGTACGGATCTGATGAGCGTTCTCTTCATTGCGGGTTTTGGTTACAGGTTTTTCAACATTTGGGTGGTGCTGACTTTTTCACCTACCATGGTTTTCAGTTGCGAGATGTTTACACGCTCTTGTGCCATGGTATCCCTGTTTCGGATTGTTACCGTTTGATCCACAGGTGTTTGATGATCAACGGTTACGCAATAGGGGGTTCCGATGGCATCATGACGGCGGTAGCGCTTGCCGATCGAGTCTTTTTCGTCGTACTGGCAATAAAAATCAAATTTCAGATCATCGATGATCTGACGGGCGATTTCAGGCAGTCCGTCTTTTTTAACCAGCGGAAAAACGGCAAGTTTTACCGGGGCCAGAGCCGGCGGAAGCTTCAGCACGATTCGAAGGTCGACGCCGCCGTCGGCGGTGGGTGCCTCCTCTTCGGTGAGCGAAGCGGATATGATCTGCAGAAACATGCGGTCGACACCTATCGAGGTCTCAATTACGTAAGGAACATAAGATTCATTGGTTTCGGGATCGAAATACTGGATCTTCCTGCCACAGAACTGCTGGTGCTGTGTCAGGTCGAAATCGGTACGGGAGTGAATACCCTCCACCTCCTTAAATCCGAAGGGAAAACGGTATTCGATGTCGGTGGCAGCATTCGCATAGTGCGCCAGCTTCTCATGATCATGAAAGCGGTAATCCTGAGTATTGAAGCCGAGGGATTTGTGCCATTTCATCCTCAGTTCCTTCCAATGCTCGAACCACTGAAGCTCATCACCCGGTTTCACAAAGTACTGCATCTCCATC
This sequence comes from uncultured Porphyromonadaceae bacterium, assembly GCA_964351455.1. Lineage (GTDB taxonomy): Bacteria > Bacteroidota > Bacteroidia > Bacteroidales > UBA12481 > JAGHDB01. The sequence continues at coordinate 2,693 of CAYGOU010000005.1, read as the reverse complement.
TGCTCAAATTCGCGCATCCTGAAGATGAACTGGCGGGCAACGATCTCATTGCGGAAGGCCTTTCCGATCTGTGCGATTCCGAAAGGAATCCGCATTCGTCCGGTTTTCTGTACGTTGAGGTAGTTGACAAAAATACCCTGGGCGGTCTCGGGCCTGAGGTAAATCTTCATCGCTCCTTCAGCCGTGGATCCCATTTCGGTGGCAAACATCAGGTTGAACTGACGCACGTCGGTCCAGTTGCGGGTACCGGAAACCGGACAGGCAACATCGTAATCAACGATGATCTGCTTGAGTTCTGCCAGATCACCGTCGTTCATCGCCTTGTTGAACCTGGCGTTGAGTTGGTCAAATTTTTCAAGATTCTCGAGAATCCGGGGGTTGGTTTCCCTGAAGAGCTTTTCATCAAACGTGTCGCCGAACCTTTTCCGGGCCTTCTCAACCTCCTTCTCGATCTTATCCTCGTATTTGGCCAGTTGCTCCTCAATCAGGACATCTGCACGGTAACGCTTCTTTGAGTCCTTGTTGTCGATCAGGGGATCGTTGAATGCATCAACGTGGCCGGAAGCTTTCCAGATGGTGGGGTGCATAAAGATGGCCGAATCGAGTCCGACCACATTTTCGTGCAACAGCACCATCGAATCCCACCAATATTTTTTAATGTTGTTCTTTAGTTCAACTCCGTACTGACCGTAATCGTATACGGCACTAAGTCCGTCGTAAATTTCCGAAGATTGAAAAACGTAGCCATACTCTTTGCAATGAGAAACGAGGCGCTTGAACAGATCTTCCTGATTCATGGGTAATGTCTTGATAACAGGGCTCAAAAATAATTAAATCCTTAATTTTACGGGATTTTTGGCCTTATGGAGTATAAAACAGACTTTTTGGTCATCGGAAGCGGACTGGCAGGAATGTCATACGCCCTGCAGGTTGCCGGCCACGGAAAAGTGACCCTGGTGAGCAAGACGGAGCTTGAAGAAACCAATACCTGGTACGCACAGGGGGGTATTGCATCCGTGATGTATGAGCCCGATAACCTTGAAAAGCATGTTCAAGACACCCTGACGGCAGGTGACGGACTCTGCGATGAGCGCATCGTGCGGATGGTGGTGCAGGAGGCCCCTGAGCAGATCCGTAATCTCATCGAATGGGGAGCCAGGTTCGACCGCAACCACGACGGGAAGTTCGATCTCAATCGCGAAGGGGGCCACTCTGAACACCGGATTCTGCATCATAAAGACAATACCGGTGCTGAGATCATGCGCGCACTTTCGGCCCTTGTTCGCCGCCATCCCAACATCACCATCCTTGAACGCTCATTCGCTCTAGACCTGATCACCCAGCATCACCTGGGAACTCCCGTTTTCAGAGGCAATCCAGAGATCTGTTGTTATGGTGCCTACACCCTGAACATTGCAAGCAACCAGATTGAAACCATTCTTTCAAAAATCACCCTGCTGGCAACCGGAGGCAGCGGATACATTTACCAGACCACAACCAATCCCCCGATTGCCACAGGGGATGGCATTGCCATGGCTTACCGGGCTAAGGCATATGTGAACAACACCGAATTCTTCCAGTTCCACCCAACCAGCCTTTACCATCCTGGAGAGCGCCCCTCCTTTCTGATCACCGAAGCGCTGAGGGGTTTTGGTGGCAAGCTTAAAACCCAGGATGGAGTTGAGTTCATGCTAAAGTATGACTCTCGGGGGAGTCTGGCATCGCGCGACATTGTTGCAAGAGCCATTGACACCGAACTGAAAAACCGGGGCGAGGATTTTGTATTGCTCGACTGCTCGCACCTTGACGCCGCTCAATTGAAATCGCATTTTCCAAACATTTACAAAAAGTGCCTCTCGATCGGCATCGACATGACCACCAGTCCGATCCCTGTGGTTCCGGCAGCCCACTACCTCTGCGGAGGCATTTACACCGATGACCATGGTCATACCACCATTCGCAACCTTTACGCCGCCGGTGAGGTGGCATGCACCGGACTTCATGGGGCCAACAGGTTGGCTTCAAACTCTTTGATGGAGGCTGTGGTTTTTGCCAACCGGGCCGCCGAGGATTCACTCAAGCGCGTAGACCAGATCGGCATCCGCGAGGGCATTCCCTCTTGGGACGACTCTGGAACCACCCTTCCGGAGGAGATGGTGCTGATTACTCAGAGCGCCAGGGAGCTTCAGGGGATCATGACAAATTACGTGGGCATCGTGAGATCCAATGCCAGGCTTCGCCGGGCAATCGACAGGATTTACATTCTGTACCGCGAAACCGAGGACCTTTACGCCCGGTCAACCGTGTCGGTAAAATTGTGTGAACTGCGCAATGCCATCAAGGTGGCCTACCTCATCGTCAAACATGCCCGGCAGCGCAAAGAGAGCCGGGGACTGCACTACAATCTGGATTTTCCGAAAAAAGATTCAGGGCAAGAAGGCAGGAAGGCAGGATGGCAAGAAGGCAGGAAGGCAGAAGGGCAAGAAGGCAAGAAGTAAAGTTGTAAAATTAAAAGGTTAAAAGAATAAAGAAGGGGGAGTGTTCAATTACTGTGTCAAGTTTACAACACGTAAATTTGACAAGTTATGGCAAAAAAGATTAACTGGGAAGCAAGCGTTTAGTAAAGAAGCGGCTAAGCTGTAGAAGGCAGGATTTAATCTGACAGTTTGGGGTTAATTTTGAAGTGCAAAACA